>NSIA01000089.1 GCA_002737585.1 Planctomycetaceae bacterium
CATACAGCCGCCGCAAGCCTCACGGCTTGGGGAGGAAAGTCCGGACACGATTGGACACAGTGGTGGCTAACGGCCACCCGTGCGCGTGGGCGCGCATGCGGGACAGTGCAACAGAAAGCAAACCGCCGAACGGCGCCTTCGGGCGTGCGTGGTAAGGGTGAAACGGTGCGGTAAGAGCGCACCGCCTGACCGGTGACGGCCAGGGCATGGCAAACCCCACTGCGTGCAAGCGCAAGCAGTCTCGGTCGACGGTTTCCGTCGACGCCCGTGTCCACGGGTATCGGGGCGGGTCGCGTGCTGGAGCCAGTCGGCAACGACTGGCCTAGATAAATGGCTGTACGCGGCTTTGCCGCTGACAGAATCCGGCTTACCGTCCGTGTCGCCCACACTTATGCCCGGATCCCGCGAAATGGGGATCCGGGCACCTTTTTGCGCCGTATGCGTGGCTGCTGGTCACTTAAAATCGTCGTTTTTCGSGTGCAAATKCACAATCTGCAAGAACTMTCSACTTTAGGGATTGAGTTCCGTACTGAATCCGCGACAATTGTCGATCAGTTCGATATTCGCTGAACCTAAACACTATGCACGATCCACTCGAAACCAACGTCAATCCACCCAAGGCCTCTAATCCGCACGCCTACGCGATGCTCCTGTATCGCCGGGCTGTTCATCCAGAGTTCTTTGGGATTGAAGCGCGCCGCAAGATGCAGCACGGCGATTACGAGTTTGAGGGTTGGATCTTCAAGGGTGGTCATTGCGTGCGCTTCCAATACGGCGCCATCACCTTCTGCGAAGTGGTAGTTGACAATCCAACCAGCCTCCCAGATCGCGGCTTGGCCGGCACGCTCCCATGCGCGGGCGAGCACGACCATGAAGAGAAGATCACCGAGAACATCACGTACATGACGACCATCCAGTCGGAGTCGCTCAGTGATCATCTGTACCTCGGCACCTACAAGGAAATGCTGCAGCACGGTCGCGACAGTGATTCGCTGATGACCTGCTGGACCGACCCAAACGGCAAGCCAAACCTGTCCATCATTGACATGCAGCGCTTCCGTAACGAGATTCACTCGCAGAGCTACCACCTGCGTGCAGGCTCTGGACTGGTGCTGCGAACGCAGTCGCTCGTTCAGCTTCCTGAGCCAGCTCCGAAGGAAAATCCGTCCGCAAGCGCGCGTCGTCGCTGACGATTCATGCCTGATCCGTTGACTGTCCACGCTGTGCTCGCGCGCTTTGATCGCGCGCTCGGCCTTGATGTATCGCCGCGGCTGTTGCACGGAACGCGTGATGTATCAAGCGGACCGCAACAGCGAGCCGTAGTGCAGGTGAAGGACGTTGTGCATGCTCCCGCTGTTGTGCGTGCGGTTGTTGCGGTCCCGGCTARTTCACGTGAAGAACGCGTAGCACGCTTGGCAGAGATTGAATCGCGCCACGCAACCACGTGCCAACTGTGCGCGTTTGCTGGTGCAAATGGCAAACTCGTCTTTGGCGAGGGCGCGCCTGATGCTGAGATCATGTTTGTTGGTGAGGTTCCGGGCGATCCAGAGGAGCGCGTCGGTCGTCCGTTCATGGGGCCCGCTGGCGAGAAACTTGACGAGATGATTCGTGCCATGGGTTTGACGCGCGCGGATGTCTATATCGCCAGCGTATTGAAGTCGCGTTTGCCGGGCGATCGGGCGCCAACTCCAGAAGACATTGCTGCCTGCGGTCCGTACCTATTGGAACAGGTGCTGGCGGTGCAGCCGCGCGTACTGGTGACGATGGGCGGACCGGCCACCAAGTGGATCTGCGGAGTCGATGCAGGAATCTCACGGATTCGCGGTACGTGGCAATCGTGGACACCGCCTGCGGGCGCTTCGTACCCAAGTATCCCGGTCATGCCCACGTACCACCCCTCGTATGTCCTGCGTACATACACGCGACAAGTGCGCGCTGAAGTGTGGAGCGATCTGCGCGCGGTGCTGGCACGGATTGGTCGTGCTGTGCCGACGCGTGCGGCTGCTATCGACGCGTAAGCGAGCGGCACTTCGGTTGCGCAGGCAACTGTGCATGCAATAAGCATGCGATGAAGCATGCGACGAATATCCAACTACGTCTCCAGCACCCAAGCGCGTGTTCAGTTACGCCAACAGCGCAAGCGCTGCTGATGAAATCATCGCCGCACCATTTGGGTCGACGGACTGTTCGTACTTGACCATTTCACGCGTCCGGTGTGGGGCGCAGACGGCGGTGACATACATGTTGCCGATGGAGCACCAACGGTTGGCATTTCCCGTCTTGGCAACATGCGCCAAGAAAGGCTCGCCGCCGCCGATGAATTCGCCCAAGAGTTCGCGGTCAAACTGCTCGACGGCATGCTTGCGCTTCTCATCAAGTGGGGCCTGATCGCCAAACTGCGGACCCACGTGACTCAGGTCAGCGCTTGAAACAAACACCGTTCGACCACCGGTCTGCGCAAGGATCGACTTGAGAGCCGCCGCAAATTCCTTGGTTCCAACACGCTCGCCATCATCACTGATGAGACCAATGTTTGGATCCGGCACCAGCGCTGCAATCACCGGAACATCGCCGTACAGGTGCTGGACCCACGGAATGTGCAAGGCAATGGAGTGTTCGGAAGCAAAGTCGATCTGATCCTTGAAGAGTTTGTCGCCAAACGCATCGCGAAGGCGCTCAAGGATTGCCGTGTCTGGGCGGGCAGTACCAAGCGGGGTTTCAAAGCCGTACTCGGTCATCACTACGCCATCGCCAAGTCCGAAGTGATTGGTGCCAAGTACGACCACGCGGTCGGGGCGCTCGCGCGCGCCGGTTTCAAGGCACTTGTACGCAGCTGCATAGTTGGCAGCGCCGCGTCCGTAATCCAAGTGCGGTGCAACGATGCCAATCACCGGGCTCTCAAACTCTGGATCATCGGCCTTCGCCAAATTTTCGGTCATGAAGGCGCGCAGTTGCTCAGCAATCTCAGGGCGGCGCGCTTCTTCCGGCAGCGGGAATGAGCCGCGCGTTCGAATATCGTCCATCTTGGACTTCTCAAGCGCTTCGCTGGTTGGTCCCCAGAGATACCCAAGTTCATCAAGCTTGCCCAGCATCTGCAGCAGTTGCGGCTGCACCTCGGCGGGCACGCCAATGCGTTCAAAGACTTCCTCAATGTGTTGCTCACCATTCAGTGCCAAGAGCAGCCCGATCCACTGATTCACCTGCGTTTGAATTTGCTGCTGGTTGGTGCCTTGCAGCGGCATCATGAACGGCTGGGGCGACAGGCGGAGAGGGTCCTGCAGGATGAGCAGGGTGACATCGTGTTCTTTGCCTTCCGGGTCCTTGGCCTTCGCCGGTTGAACCACCGGGATAAATCGGCGGACATGGGGGCGCTGGACGTGTTCCGGGAGCGAATCAAATCGGATCGACATGGGAGGATAAGTGTACGGAACCTCCGGGCACCGCATGTCCGTAATCCCTTACGGATTTCTAACGGTCAGACTTATAACCCGCCGGTAGCGGGCAGAAATTGTCGAGTGCTCACGTGAACATGACGATGGTCGGGGTAGCATCTTAGTCCGGACAGGCAATTGACTGATCGCTCGGTGCGTTCAGTTCACGGGTTTCACGAAGATTGCACGGCTCGACCATCTACACCCTGATTCTAAGGCACACTGTCTTTATGGCTCACACTTTCAAGTTCGGTACCACCATCGCTCGCCTCGCAATCTTGCCAATGGTTGCGCTCCTTGCCGCTCAGCAGGCTCCGGCGCCATCATCAAAGGCCCCGGCGCCCGGCAACGCTGGTCCGACAGCCACCAAGCCGCAGGGTGGCGATCCGGCCGCGCAGCCCAATCCTAATGGGGTTGAGTACTTTGATACGCAGTCGCAACCGGTGCCAACGCTCATCAATCCTGCGCCCAGCAAGGCCCCACTCGTCGCGACAACGCCGACAGTCGCCGCGCCAGTGGACGCGCGTCAAGCCATCAAGTTTGAGCCAGAGATCCTGAACCTTGGCGAGATGTCGGCTGAAGTTGCCAAGACCGGCAAGATCAAGATCACCAATATTCTTGACAAGCCCGTCAAGATCTCCAAGATCGTTCCTGGCTGCGGCTGCACTACTACAACTGCACCTCCGGGAGAAATCGCTCCGGGCGCATCGGCTGAAATTGACATCACTCTCAAGCCGGGTGCCAAGGCTGGCATTCAATTGTCCAAGATGGTGACCTTCCAGATTGAAGGTCACGCGCCGCAGATGCTGACTGTGAAGGGCGACGTCAAGGCATACATCACCATTTCGCAGGACATGCTCGACGGTCCAACATCACCTGATGCTCCCCCAATGGTCGTCAAGTTGGTCAGCGTTGAGAACGCACCGTTCAAGATCACCAGCGTTCTTCCGGACGTGTTGGTCAGCATGCCAACCGAGTCGAGCGTTTCGCACGAAGTCTCGATCGACTGGAAGAAGTGGGAAGCCACCGGTAGTTCAGTCAAGATTTCCATCATGACCGACTGCCCAAAAGCACCGCAACTTTCGCTGTTGGTCAAGCGCGCGCTCAAGCCAGGAATGAATCCTCCGCCAGCAACCAAGCCAACCGAGGCGGCTCCGGCAACTGTGCTGGCAGCGCGCTCGGCTGATCCGGTTGCAATGAAGGCAGCACTCGCTGCGGGTGGCGGAACTGAGGCTCCTGAGCGCATGTCGCAGCGCACCGCATTGCACTTTGCTGCGGAGAGCGGCAACATGGAGATCGTCAAGATGCTCCTGGATGCCAAGGCCAATCCCAATGCGCAGGACCGCACCGGCAAGACACCAGTGACCGTGGCTGCCGAGCGTGGCAAGATGGATGTTCTGAAGGCACTCTTGGCATCTGGTGGCGACGTCAATGCTCGCGATCAAGTTCAGGGATCGCCGCTTCTCTGGGCATCCGGTCTTGGAACCACTGAGACCGTCGTGCTGCTTCTGGATTCAAACGCCAATCCAAACATCCAGGATGTCAACGGCATGACCCCGCTCATGTGGGCTGCCGGCGTTGGTAAGCCAGAGACCGTGGCGGTGCTCATTGCGAAGGGCGCAGACGTCAAGGCCATCGATCGCTTGACCGGCGAGTCTGCGCTCATGCGCGCGCTCCGTACCGGTAAGACCGAGACGGTGCAGATCATTCTGGCGAAGAACCCGGACATTACCGTTCGGAACTCCCTGGGAATGACGCCATTCTTGGTGGCGTGCGCATACGGTGACGTGGACAAGATCAAGCTGCTTGTTGATGCAGGTGCGGACAAGGCTGCCAAGGATTCCCGCGGATGGGGTGCCATTGATCACGCGCGCAATCGCGTTGATGCCCGTCGCGAGGATGTTGTGAAGTACGTGGAGCCGATCGTTCCAGCCAGTACCTCATCGGCTCCGCCACAGACGGCACCGATGGCTCCGAAGAGCTGATTCGCTGCGCTGATTCAGCCAATTTCTTACGAATTCCGCGATGCGCGTTCCAACATGGAGCGCGCATCGCGCGTTTGTGGCGTTGGTATTCATGCGTTGATCCATAGGTAACAATTCTGACCGATGTTCCTATGATGCCGTTATGAGCACCATGAGTCCTTCTGTCGCACCAACCGCCACGTCACATCCCACAGTCATTGCTGCCACCGAGCTTGCGCGTGAAGCCCGGATCTTGGGAAGCACTGCAGCGATCCTTGGTTGGGACCAGGAGACGATGATGCCGAACGGCGGCCTCGCGCACCGCGCTCGGCAGTTCGCGCAATTGGCGCGGCTTGAGCACGGCATGGCCACTGACAAGCGACTGGGCGAGCTCCTTGAGGCAGCAGCGGAAGCAACCGCAAACCTTCCGGAGACGCACCCTGATCGAGTGAACATTCGTGAATTCCGTCGCGACTGGGAGCGTGCCACCAAGCTTCCGGCTTCGCTCGTTGAGGAACTGGCCTCGGTTTCCAGCATTGCCCAGCACGAATGGGCGCAGGCTCGCAAGGCGAGCGACTTTGCACGGTTTCGCCCGTGGCTTGAGAAGATCGTCAACCTCAACAAGCAGAAGGCCGATTGCTTCGGCTGGAATCGCAACACGGGAGAGCGCTGGGATGCGCTTGCCGATGGCTTTGAACCGGGTTGCACGGCCAAGTACGTGGAAGGCGTCTTCACGCCACTGCGCGAGCGTCTGCAGCCACTGATCGACGCCGTCAAGGGCGCACCACGCCGCCCAGACAATTCGTTCAATTCCCATCCGATGGACATTGATGCACAGGAACGCTTTGCGCGCTTCGTCAGTGGGTCGATCGGATTTGACTTTGAACGCGGGCGATTGGACCGCAGCACGCACCCGTTCTGCGGCGGTAGCCACGGCAGTGATGTTCGCATGACCAGCCGTTATTCCGCTGATTGCATGCTTGACGGTCTTGGTAGCACCATGCATGAAACCGGGCACGGAATGTACGAACAGGGGCTCGACCAGGACTGGATTTCCACTCCGATGTGCGAGGCCGTCAGCCTGTCCATTCACGAAAGCCAGAGCCGTCTGTGGGAGAATCAGGTGGGCCGCAGCCGACAGTTCTTCACGTGGGCGAAGAAGCAGATGCCCGAGTACTTCGGATCGGCCGCTGACGGGTTCTCCGTGGAGCAGATGTACGAGGCAGCCAACGTAGTGGAGCCAGGATTCATTCGCGTGGATGCCGATGAAACCACCTACAACATGCACGTCATGATCCGCTTTGAGTTGGAGCGCGCCATGATTTCACGCGACCTTGATGTCAAGGACTTGCCTGCTGAGTGGAATCGTCTTTACAAGGATTACCTGGGGCTCACCGTTCCGGACGATCGTCGGGGATGCCTGCAGGACGTGCACTGGTCGGGCGGCATGATCGGTTACTTCCCGACCTACACACTGGGAACGCTGTATTCGGCGCAGTTCTTTGAGCGCGCGCGTGAAGTGATCCCCGGCCTTGATGACGGCTTTGCACGTGGCGAGTTCCGGCCGCTCCTTGGCTGGCTGAACACCAACATTCATCGGCACGGGCGCCGGCACCTCAGTGCGGCACTCTGCGAACACGTGACTGGTGCACCACTGAGTGCGGAGCCGTTCATGCGGCACCTGCACGCAAAGGTGCCGGCTATGTATGGGCTGTAACACGGGTCGCAGTTGCATCATGCTTGCGTACTGACGGCGATGTTGCATCACGTTTGCGTACTGGCCCTGATGCAACACGCTTTCGTACTGGCCCGCATCCGCCTTACGAGGATGGCCGCTGAGCGCGGCCCTATCCTCTCCGGCGCCTGCGGCCAGGTGAGCGGGTTCCAGACTGTGCATGCACGCGTCCTACGTGTGCGAGCCCCCGCAGTGAGCACGGGATCCTCGGTAAGCGGCGTGTGAAACTGAGAAGTCCGGCAGCTGGACGTACGCCCCGTGGGTGCCAACCGGACGAACAGATTCGCCCGAGGCTAAGCGGAACCTTGTGGAGCGCAGCCGTCCGCGTCCGAGGGTCCCGCGCGCAACGGAGGGGGCGGGGGACGAC
>NSIA01000001.1 GCA_002737585.1 Planctomycetaceae bacterium
CGAACCCAGCATGAACTGGGTGAAGAAGGTGACATTGAAGCCGACGAAGATGATCCAGCAGGCGATCGTTCCCAGGCGCTCGTCGTACATGCGACCGAAGATCTTCGGCCACCAGTGGTGCAGACCACCGATCATTCCGATCAGTGCACTACCCATCATGACGTAGTGGAAGTGGGCCACTACAAAGTAGGTGTCATGCAAGTGCACATCGGTGCTCAACGTGGCCAAGTGCAAGCCAGTGAGACCACCAATGGTGAACAGGAACAAGAATGACAACGCGTACCACATCGGAGTGGTCAATGAGACCGAGCCCTTGTACAGCGTGGCAATCCAGTTGAACACCTTGACGGCGCTGGGGATGGCCACACTGAAGCTGATCGCCGAGAACAGCGTGTTCATCAGGGCTGACTGGCCCGAAGTGAACATGTGGTGACCCCACACAATGAAACTGAAGAAGGCAATCGCGATCGAACTGAACGCAATGAGGCGGTAACCGAAGATGGCGCGGTGACTGTTGATAGCGATGATTTCGCTGATGATTCCCATGGCGGGCAGAATCATGATGTACACCGCGGGATGGCTATAGAACCAGAAGAAGTGCTGGTACAGGACCGGATCGCCACCCATGGAAGGGTTGAAGATTCCGATGTTCACCGTGCGCTCAACAATGAGAAGCAACAGGGTGATACCCAGCACCGGAGTGGCGAGCACCTGAATGATGGCGGTTGCATAAATCGCCCACAGAAACAGCGGCATGCGGAACCAGGTCATTCCCGGCGGGCGCAGTTTGTGGACCGTGACGATGAAGTTCAGCCCGGTAAAGATGGAACTGAAGCCGAGCACGAACGCTGCGGTCAGCACCGGAATCACGCCACCCGCGGTGGTGGTGGTGGAGTACGGCGTATAGAAAGTCCAACCAGTATCAAAGCCACCCATGGCCAGCGAGACCACGCAGAGCACCGCACCAGTCACCCACAGGTAGTAACTAAACAGGTTCAGGCGCGGGAAGGCAACATCCTTGGCACCAAGCATGATGGGCAGAATGATGTTGCCAAGCGCTGCCGGGATACTTGGAATGATCACCAAGAACACCATGATGGCGCCGTGCAGTGTGAACCATTGGTTGTAGGTGTCTGCGCTGGCGGTGATTGTTGGACCCGGGGTGAGCAACTCCGTGCGAAGAAGCAACGCAAAGGTTCCACCCAGCAAGAACGCGCCGAGCACGGACCACATGTACATCACACCGATGCGTTTGTGGTCAAGTGTGAAGATCCAAGACAGGATCCCGCGTGTGTGCGTTAGGTAATTGTCGCTCGCGGGGCGTCCCTCGATCGTGTCAGGGAGAGCGCCGGGTGATGGGAGTTGAATGGTGGTCATGGTGAGAACTTCCTGTGCGAGTTGGGTAAGGGCGCTGTTGGGCGCGTCACTTCTTCATGCCGGTGGTGGGGTCAAATTCGGCTTTGAGCTTGCCAGTCTTTGTATCGAACTTTTCGAGTTGTTGCATGTAGCCCAGCACTGCATCAATGGCCTTGTCATTCAACTGGCCCTTGAAGGAAGGCATCACGTTGCCGTAGGTGGGTACCACATACTTTCCAGGAACCAGAATCGAGGTGCGGACATAGTCCTCCCACGTTCCATACTCCTTGCCATCGCCCACGATGGGATACGCCTTGACGCGCTCAATAATGCCCTTCCAGGACGGCCCAATGCCCACGGTGCCATCAAGCGAGTGGCACTGCTGGCAGCGGGCAAAGATCTTCGGACCGGCCTTGAAGTACAGCTCTTCTTCCGGAATCTTGTCCATCCACTGGCTCTGATCGGTCATCCACTGACCAAAGGAAGCTTCGTCAAGAACATAGACGTAGCGATTCATCTTGGAGTGGCCGGTGCCACAGTATTCGGTGCAGAACAGGCGGTGCGCTTGCGCGTCATCTTCTGGTCCGGAGACGACCTTCGCATTTGGGTCGCGCGGCGTCTTGCCGGGCTGCCCCGTCGGGAAGTCGCACTGGAACCACGCGTAGGTGTAGCGACCCGGAACGATGTCGCGCTTCACGCGGAAGTCCGGGATGTACAGGGAGTGCAGCACATCGCTTGAGCGCAGGACCAACCGCACGGGGCGACCCGCTGGAATGTACAGATCGTCGCTCGTTGCACCATTTGGGTACTGGAAGCTCCATGCCCACTTCTGCGCGGTGACCTTGATATCAAACGCATTCTTTGGCGCGGTGTAGATGTCCAGGTAACTGCGGAAACCAACCACAAAGATGCCGATCACAATGATGGTTGGAATGACCGACCAAGTGATCTCCAACGGCGTGTTGTGAGTCGGGTAATCGGTGCGAAACTTATCGCCAGTACGGTGGCGATACTTGACCACAAAC
Organism: Planctomycetaceae bacterium; assembly: GCA_002737585.1. Lineage (GTDB taxonomy): Bacteria > Planctomycetota > Phycisphaerae > Phycisphaerales > SM1A02 > UBA966. The sequence goes on from NSIA01000001.1 coordinate 2,382, forward strand.
CACACCGTCAGTCCGACCACCAGTGCAAAGAACACGTAGCAAATCCAATTGATCACATCCAAGGTGTGATCAACGCCCTGCGAGATGGTGGATGCACCAACGGGCATCCAGAAGGTGGGGGCGGTTGGCTCCGCGGCGCCGGTCTGCGCGAAAGCCGCAAGCGCGGAAACCTGCGAGGCGGTGTGAGCGAGAATCTGATGGGTCATGGACATAGTGTTCGTCTCTATCGGGTAATCGTGGGTAGAGCGCGTTAGTGGTGCGCGACTCCGGGTTGTGCATTGCTCGGTGGCGCCAAGCGGCGTGCCTGAGACTCTTGCCACCAGAACCAGCCAAGTCCGCCGCCAAGTAGCAGCAGCGTGACAGCGCCACCAACTTGCATGACGCGCATCGCTAGAACAACATAGCCGCCTGCTTGTGCGTCATAGATGTGGCACCAAAGAATGATGCGGTCGAGTGTGGTGCCAATCTTGCCTTGCGAAGCCTCTAAGAGCGCCATGCGCACGTTGGCCTGTTCATACTTCACACCGTACAGAACGCGGCTCAGGCGGCCCTCCGGAGTGATGATGAAGACGGCGGCAGCATGCGAATATTCGCCGTTGGGCTGCATGCGGTATTCAAATCCAACTGCTTCAGTCAATGCATGAATGGCAGGCTCTTCACCCGTCAGGAAGTGCCAGCCAGCGGCGGTCTGCGCGCGGCCGTACTCAGCCACATAGCCAGCCTTCTTGCCGGCGGCCAACTCTGGGCCTTCCTTGGGATTTACAGACAAGGAGATGATGTCGTACTGCTTTCCAACAGTCCAATCCATGTCTTGAATGCCGCGCAGCAGCGCGTTCATCACCAAGCTGCAGAGCATGGGGCACTTCATGTACCCAATTTGCAAGATGGTTGGACGATCCTTTGGAAGGACATCGCGGAGGGTTACCAGTGTGCCGTGATCGTCACGGAAGGTTGCATCAAGCGGCAGTTGTGAATCCAACTTATCGATGATGGTCACACCAGCGAGTTCTGGAATCGCATCCACCGTTGGCGCGGGCTCTTCATAACTGCCACCAACCGACACCTGCGCCGTAATCGACGCTGTGGCGGCGAGTGCGGTGAGTGCGGCGAGGATGGTTCGAGTCAACGACATGGGGTGGAACAGTAGGCAGCAATCACTTCTGAGCAGGGGCAAGATCCGTTGGGGCGATAACCGGAACTGCAACAGCTGCCGGCTTGGGCGCCGGAGCAGCCGCGGCCGGTGCGGATGCTGCAGCCGGTGCGGGTGCAGCAGCACGGGGCTTGTTGGCCGATGCCGGTGGCACGGTCAGCGCTGAATTCTGAGAAACCATCTTGATGGCCTGGGCCACGGGAATCCGCTGGCGTTCAACCGGCTTACCGGCAATGTCAAGGGAGTAGTTACCCGAGGAGCCCAGCAGTTCCATCTGCTTCAGCTTCAAGTCTTCCAGGGCGATGTACTGCGGCTCAATGACCTTGAGGTCCACCTCGGTCTGTTCCGTCTTGAAGTACATCACGCTGAGCGCAATGACAACGGCGGTCAAGATGATGATGCCAATCAGAGAGACCAACCAGGTCTGCCCTGCCTCCGGATCGTCCCAGAGGACGCCAGTGGATGTTTCAAATTCGTTGTTTTGTGATGCAGTGGACATGAGTGTGTTCCGTCAGGTGATCACATGTTCTGGAAGGCAAGGCTCTCGCCGAGCGAAGGATCGCGCGATGCAAGCAGTGACTTGCCCATGAGTGAACGCATCGTCATGGAAAGCACCAGGCAGAACATGCCCAGCGTCAGTCCAAGGAGGGTTGGGTCGAGCAGGTGCGGCGAATCGCTGGCGTGCGCGGCAGCAAACTCTGAGTAACGCGCAAAGTCGCCAACATCATGTGGGACATGCGGCACGATCAGATAGACCAAATCGATGAAGCCAAAGACCAACATCCACACACAGCCGATGGCGAGCGTGGTCGGCCAACGCTTGGGCCAGCGCGAAATCAGCAACACGAACGGAATCAGGAAATGCCCAAAGAGCAGTGCCCAACTCAGCCACAGCCAGCCGCCCACTTGACGTGAGAGGTACCACGCCGTCTCTTCCGGCAGGTTGCCGTACCAGATCAGCATGAATTGACTGAACGCGATGTATGCCCAGAAGACCATGCCAAACGCAAAGAGCAACTTGCCAAGGTCTTGATAGTGCTCAGGAGTAATGATGCCCTTCAACTGACCGTCGCGCTGCAAACGCAAGCACAGAAGGGTCATTGCGCTGAACCCGCAGGTGGCGCACACGGCAAAGAAATACACACCGAACATGGTGCTAAACCAGACCGGGGAGAGACTCATCATCCAATCAACAGAGGCAAAGGTGATCGAAAATCCGAACAAGATCATCGCCGGTCCGGACCACTTTCGATTAGCGGCGCTGATGGCCGGATCGCCAGTGCGGTCTTGGCGCAAACTTGAGGACCACAGGTAATGAGAAATACCGCCCCAGATCACAAAGTACATCGCCGCGCGAATGAAGAAGAATTTCTGATTCAAGAACCCAGCCTTGTTGCCAACCAGTGCTGCATCGGCGGGAGAGACTTTCGCCATCTCCGCAAGGTCAGCCCATGGAAAGAGTTCAAAGAGTCGACCCGTCCAGCCCATCCATACGATCGGCAGGAACAGAATCCACATCCAGCGCAGGTTCTGCATCAGTGCCTCCGCGGGGCGGCGCACCACCACACTCCACCCAGCGCGCGTGAGGTGCTGAATGATGACAAAGAACAGCGCTCCAAGGCATATCGCTAGAACGAACATCATGGCCACCACATAGGCACGTGCAAATTCCTGGGTGTCGCCAGAGCGGTAGCCGGTCCATGCACCGATGCCGATCAGCAATGCCGCAGCAAGACCAAGGTTGCGCGCATGCGCACCCAAGCCAGATCCGGTCAAATTGCCGGCGGAGAGATCGGGGGTATTCGAGTGGTCGTGAGCCATATCTTTGGTTCTTTCCAGTGATTCCGTACTCAGTTGGATGCGCCAGCGACTTGCGCGCCAGCAGATCCTGCATCTTGGCTGAACTGCAGCGCCTTCACATATGCAACGACCGCCCATCGATCAGGCACACTGATCTGCGAGCCGTAGCCAGCCATGTTGCGAATGCCGTGGGTGACCGTGTTGAACAGCTGACCCATGGGCTGATTGCGTGTGGTGTCGTCGTGCAAGCTCTTGGCGGCAACCCACTGCGTACCGTTCACTGGACCGTTGGCGTTGGCAACTAGTTCCATGGCACGCTGATTGACAGCGCCATCGCCGAAGCCGGCATAACCGTGGCACGCAGAGCAGTAAATATTGAAGCGCTGCTGACCGCGGTTGAGGGTCGTCTCATCAAGCGAAATCGACGCTGGCAACGTGGTAGCCCATTGACCATTCACAACACCTTCGTAGAGGTGCGTATCGACGTACGACTCGCCGCGAGCAACCGCACCCTGCACCAGTGGACGCATCGAGCGTTGGTCAGCAAAGAGTGGATTTGGGGTCTGGGTCTTGTACTTCGGCTGCAGATCCATGTCCCAGAAAATATGAATAGGAGCATTTGGGCTCGGCGTAGCACGCATCCGTGCGAACACCAGCGGCGGGATCAGCGCGAAGCAGCCACCAATCATGAGGACATAGATGATGATGCGGGGAATCTTTGGCATGTCAGTCCTCCACCACGGCTTCGACAGCGGCGGCGCCGCATGACTTGAGATCAGCCTCGGTCTTGCTGCGATAGAAACGCGGGTCGCGCGCCTCGATCGAGATAAAGAATCGATCATCCGATGCGCGACGGAAACGGTCGCACGTGAACAGCGGGTTGTGCAGCTTTGGCAGACCGTTCATCAAGAACATCAGTCCAACGCAACTGAGCGCGGAGAACAGAATGGTGAGTTCAAACATCACCGGCACGAATGCTGGAATGCTGAGCGCAGGCTTACCACTGATCAGGAATGGGTAGCCCGTCACCCACACCAGCGCCCAGATGGTGAAATTGAACGAGTTGGTGAAGAGCTGAAGCGCCAAACCAGTGGTGCATCCAGCCGCGCCGGCCACAAACACCAAGACCGGCAAGATGGTGCGTTGAATGCCCATCGCCTTGTCCAATCCGTGGACCGGGAACGGTGTGTGGCAATCCCAGTAGCGGTAGCCCTTGTCGCGGATCTTCTCTGCGGCGGCAACAATCTGCGCAGGGTTCTCAAACTCCGCAACCAATCCGTACAAACGCGCTGATGTGGCGGTGCTGGATGGTGCAGTGGTCGGAGTGGTGGTGGTGGTTAATGTGGTCACGAGTTGTCTCCATTTGCGGAGTGCGCGGCGGCGGGGTTCGAGCCCGCTCCGTGTGATTGATGCCAGCCTTCCCAATGTGGGTCGGCCTGCGGCATAACGCCCTTCACTTCAGCGATGGCGATCATCGGCAAGAAGCGGCAGAACAGTAGGAACAGCACACCAAAGAGGCCGAACGCCCCCAGCATGGTGCCGATGTCAACCCAGGTAGGAACGAATCGATCCCAACTGGAAGGCAAGAAGTCATTGGCGAGGCTGGTGACGATGATCACGAAGCGCTCAAACCACATGCCCACGTTGACAAAGAGGCTGAGGATGAACATCAGCGGAATGCTGGTGCGCACCTTCTTGAACCAGAAGAGCTGCGGAGTGATGACGTTGCAACTCACCATGATCCAATACGCCCATGAGTACTGGCCAAAGGCGCGGTTCATGAATGCAAACTTTTCGTACAACGCGCCGGAGTACCAGGCGATGAAGAATTCCATTCCGTACGCATAGCCAACCATGCATCCGGTCACCAAGATGACCTTGTTCATGTTGTCCAAGTGGCGCAGCGTGATCAAATTCTTCAGTCCGAACAGCTCGCGCGCCGGCACCGCCAAGGTCACCACCATGGCAAAGCCACTAAAGATGGCGCCGGCAACAAAGTACGGCGGGAAGATGGTGGTGTGCCAGCCCGGAAGCTGACTGGTGGCAAAGTCAAAGGACACCACGCTGTGCACCGAAAGCACCAGCGGAGTGGAGAGTGCTGCCAGCAGTAGGTACGCACGCTCATAACGGTGCCAATGGCGATTGGAGCCGCGCCATCCGAGCGAGAACAGACCGTACGCCATCTGCTGAACCTTGCCCTTGGCGCGATCGCGCATGGTGGCCAAGTCCGGCACCAGGCCGACGTACCAGAAGAGCAGTGAAACCGTGAAATAGGTGCTCACTGCAAACACGTCCCACAGGAGCGGGCTGCGGAACTGCGGCCACATAGCCATCTGATTTGGGATTGGAAAGAGCCAGAACGCCAACCACACGCGACCAACGTGAATACCGGGAAACAGTCCGGCGCAGATCACCGCGAAGATGGTCATTGCCTCTGCAAATCGGTTGATGCCGGTGCGCCACTTCTGTCGGAACAAGAACAGGATGGCGCTGATCAGCGTTCCTGCGTGACCGATACCAACCCAGAAGACGAAGTTGGTAATGTCAAAGGCCCACATCACCGGGTTGTTGAGACCCCAGACGCCGACGCCAGTGAAGATCAGATAGTGGACGACAAATCCAAGGTTCATCACCAGCAGCATGCTGATGCCAAACATGATGTACCACGCCATTGGAGGCTTGCGCGTCTCATTGGGGCGGCAGATCGTGTTGGTGACTTGGTGGAAATCGGTATGCCCAAGGACCAGCGCGGCGCGCTTGCCTGGGACATCCCCGGTGTTATCGATGTCGTGGGCTGGAATGGTGCTCATACCTTGCCTCCCTGAGGAACAATGACAGCGGGTGCGACAGCGTGACCGGCGTGATCGTGCCCGTGATCGTGCCCGTGATCGTGCCCGTGATCATGACCACTGTGATCAATGGACGGATTGTCAACGCGAGCCAAATACTTGAGACGCGGCTTGGTGTTGAGTTCGCCAAGCAAGTCATAACTGCGCTTGGAGCGCTGCAGTTGCAAGACATCGCTTCCAGCAACATTCAGATCACCAAACACGATCGCGCCGGTTGGGCACGCCTGTTGGCAAGCGGTCTGCACTGTGCCGTCAGCGATGGAATTCGCTGCGCTGCCCGAATCGATTCCGCCAGCGCGGACCCACTTGTTCTTGGAGGAAATCTTCGCCTGCTGAATGCGCTGCGTGCAGAACGAGCACTTCTCCATGACGCCTCGCATGCGCACGGTGACTTCCGGGTTGAACTGCATCTTGGCCATATCAGCCGGACCATCCTTGAGGTAGTACTCAGGCTTGGTCATCAAGATGCCGCCCTCGCGTACCGGATCGCGGCGCTGGTAATCAAAGAAGTTGAATCGACGCACCTTGTACGGGCAGTTGTTGCTGCAGTATCGCGTACCGATGCAGCGGTTGTAGACCATGTTGTTCAGGCCGTCCATGTCATGGACGGTGGCTGCCACCGGGCACACCTGCTCGCACGGTGCGTTCTCGCAGTGCACGCACGTCACCGGCTGTACGCGGTACGCCTCCGGCTTGGCTGCGGTGCCGCCCTTGAAGTAACGGTCAATACGAATCCAGTGCATCTCGCGACCCCGAGCCACTTGGTCCTTACCGACGATTGGAATGTTGTTCTCTGCCTGGCATGCCACCACGCAGGCACTGCAACCAGTGCACGATGCAAGGTCAATGGTCATCGCCCAGCGATACTGGGCGCCATCAAGGTTTGACTCCTCCCACATGGAGAGGCGGTGCGCCACGTGGGACGCATGCTTCGCAAAGTCGGGATTTTCCTTGTAGTGCTCAAGCGACGCTTCACGAATCAGGGTTGGCAGACGCTCCTGAATGGAGTCGAGCGGAACCGACTCAATAGCTGCATCAGCAGTGCCGTGATCCTGAGTGTGAGCAAATGCATAGGCGCCCTGCGCGGTGTTCGCGCTGGCTTTGACGCCCACGGCAAGCCACGGTGCGTTCAGCGTGCGCAGCGCGGATGCTGCAAAGCCAGAATCAGCTGCGATGCCGCCCGCTGCTTCACCGCGGCCGTAGCCCACAGCGAGTCCGAGGGTGTCATCCGCCATACCGGGCACGATCCACGCTGCTGCATTGCCGGCAGCCGGAGCGCCAATGACGTTCAAGGAAACCATATCGCCGTTCTTCACGCCCAGCTTTGCAGCGGTTGCGCCAGACATCAACAGCGCATTGTCCCAGGTGATCTTGGTGATGACGTCAGGCAGCTCTTGCAACCAACCAATGTTGGCGAAGCGGCCGTCAAACATCTTGCCGTCAACGAAGAATGCCAGTTCCAGGCCATCGCTCTCGGTGCGAGCATCAATCCATGCGGCCATTGCCTTGGCGGCAAGCGCCGGTTCCGGAGTTGCTTCACGACTCTTGGCGGTATCGGGGCAGACACCAGTATCTAAGTTGCTGCGGAACGCGCTTTCAAAGTCCGCGCCGGACTTGCCGGATACTGCCATGTGCGTGCGTCGCACCAGGTCCATTCCAGTGCGAACCTCATCGCCAATCATTGCGGCGCACAGTTCGATCGCACTGCGACCACCGTCTGCTGGATCAAGGAGCGCCGCAATGAGCGGCTGCGCAAGACCGATGGTGCCGTCGGCGGCACGGGTATCGCCCCAGCTCTCCAAGAAGTGCGTCACCGGAACATGCCAAGTGCACCCGGCAGCGCGCGATGTTTCATCCACGCGGTACGCCAAGTGCACCACGTTCTTCGCCTTGGCCATGGCGGCCGCGAAGCCAAGATCAACCGGTGCGTCAAAGACCGGGTTCGCACCCATCACCACCAGCGTGTCGACGGTACCGGCATTGAGCGCGGTCACCACCTTCTGAATTCCGACGCTGCACATCTGCGCATCGGTGGCGCTGGTGTCAACGGTCATTCCGTAGGCGCCAAGCTTGCCGTTGATGGCAGCTGCAAGCGCATGCGTCACGGCAGGCTGACGCGGGCCAGCAACCACCAAGGCCTTGCGACCAGCCTTCTTGAGGTCAGTCACCAACGCATCGACTACTTCTTGATCATGCTCGCCGAGCTTCGGTGCAAACGCGGCCATCTGCCGCGCACTTTCCACGCCGACGCGGTCAGCCACTGCTGCGGCAAACGCAGCTACCTGAGAAGGTCGCATGGCGATGCGCTGATCAGCGTTCATGCCGGTCAGTGTCAGCAGGCCTTCCACTTGATAGACGCGGCTCATGGACGCGGCAGCAGGATCCTTGGAAACCAAGGCGCCGTTTTCACGCTTCACCAGCGAGCGGCCGGCGGCCCAGGCGCGTGCATTGGCAACGCTGTGCAGATCCTCGTGGAGGAAATCGCAATCAAGACTGAGAATCACATCTGCTTGATCAAACTTTGGGTGTACGCGACGCGACGAACCAAACGCCGCGGCGGTGCCGGCGAGCGATGCATCGTCGTTCACTGCGCACCATGATGCCCACGTGGCTTTCGGGAACGCCTTCAAGAGGCGCGCCTGCATGTCCAGCTGCGTTGGGGACGAAGTGGGGTCTGCAAGCACCACAAGTCCAGCCCCGCCATTCTTCTTCCATTCCGCGCGACGCACATCAATCCAAGCGTCCAGCGCGCCAGCAGTGGACTCCTTGCCGCCTTGCAGTGCAATGCGACTGCGATCCGTGTCGTACAGCTCAAGCACGCGTGCTTGGGTCATGGCATTGGACGGACCAACTTGCGGAACGCCACGCTTGGCGAATTCTGCAGGGTCAATAGCCGCAGCGCCACCAGCGAGCGGCGCCGATGGATGCATCGGATTGCCGTCAAGCTTGATGGGACGTCCGTCATAGCTGGTTGCCAACAGGCCGAATCCAACGCCACCAAGTTCACAGCTGGTGGCAAAGGTGACCGGAATTCCCGGAACACGATTCGCTGGGCGCGAGGCATACTCCGCGAACTTCGTCACGGGCAAACGGCGGCAGCCAGTCGCTGCAAGACCTGCGAGTGCAAACGATGCTCCCATCACCTTGATGAAAGTGCGGCGATCGTCATCCGATGCCTCACTTGCACCAGGCTGGAATTCATTGTGCATGTAGGCACGGAACTCAGGTGAATCGGAGAGCTGCTCGATGGAGCGCCAGTAAACAGAGCGACGCGCAGGACCGCCTGTCTGCGGAGCTTCAGCTGCGGCGTTGGTGGGTTCTGCGGGACCGTGGTTGCAACTGTCATGCATGTGTTCTGTTCCCTGTGTCGGGGTCGTCCGTCGCCGATCGCTTTAGCGGTGGCAAGTCGAGCAATACTCGTTGGGGTGAATGTTGTTCTTCTTGATCAACTCAAGTCGTTCATCCTTGGTCCACGTGTCTGTTGGCTTCCAAATGGCAAAGACTTCTTCGGGCGGACGCACGTGATCGACGGGGTTACGGTGGCAGTCCAAGCACCATCCCATGGCGAGCGGCTGCGCGCGATGCACGACTTCCATCTGGTCAACGCGGCCGTGACACTCCACGCAACTCACTCCACGCGTGACATGCGCGGCGTGATTGAAATAGGCGTAATCACCAAGCTTGTGAACCTTGATCCATTCGATGGGCATGCCCGTCTCGTAACTCTCACGCACCGGGGCGAGGCGCGGACTGTCCTTATGAATCTGCGTGTGGCAATTCATGCATGTCTGTGTCGGTGGCACGGCGGCGTGCGATGCCGTCTCGACGGTGTTGTGGCAGTAGCGGCAATCGAGACCAAGTTTGCCAACGTGCAGCGCGTGGCTGTACGGCACTGGTTGCTCGGGTTGATATTGGCCGTCGAGTGTCTTTGGACTAAATCCATAAGCAACCAACAGCGAGACGTAGAGCGGAGCGATCGCGCCCACAATCAATACGAATGGAAGCAGCGCGTTCGACCAGCGGGGAAACAGGAATCGGCTCATCTATTCAGGTCCGTGGCGGGTGTCCTGGCAGGCGTCACACGGGGCAACGCCAAAGGACATTGTGGGTTTTTTCACAATGTCTAATCCCTTATGGTATGGGCACACCCTTCACGCGGTCAAGAAAGGTATGGCCACGCGGTGCTACCCTTGGAGGTGATGCAGGGACTGGCTTCTAACGCGGATGATTACTCTTGAAACGGCCGATCTAAATGCAATGAATTGATGTTATTATTGGACACTTTGGCGCGGTGGCGCTGCTCTCCCCAACCCTCCCCGTGATCGATACCCACTGCCATCTTCTTTATGACGGAATTCATGAGCGCCTCGAGCGCGTACTCGCGGAGGCGCGCACTGCTGGCGTCAGCGGTTTCGTGACGATCGCCACTACGACGAGCGATGCCGTCCGCAGCGCCGCGCTTGCCAGTGAACACCCGGATGTCTGGTGCACTTCGGGCATCCATCCGCTCCATGCTGCAGATCCAATTTCGTGGGATGACATGCATCGCGCAGCGCAACATCCCAAGTGCGTGGCGTGGGGCGAGCTTGGTCTGGACAATCATTACGCGGATCCACCCGCCGCGCTGCAAACCAGTGTTCTTGAGGAACAACTCACTCGTATTACTGCGTGGCGCAAGGAAGGACTCGTCAAGCCGATCGTGATTCACTGCCGTCGTGCAGTGCCGCAGTTACTGCCGATCCTGCGCGCGAGCGGCTTGCCTGCGGATCGCTTCGTATTTCATTGTTTCACGGAGACCGCTGATGATGCCCGTGCTGTTCTCGACTTCGGAGCATGGATCAGTTTCACCGGCGTCGTGACCTTTCGCAGCGCTCCAGAAGTAGCGGCTGCTGCCAAGCTGGTTCCCGATGACCGGATCATGTGCGAAACCGACGCGCCGTTTCTTTCACCCGAGCCGATGCGTGGCGCGCGGCCGTGCGTTCCCGCCTACGTGATGCACACCGGGTTATTCCTGGCGGCGCTGCGCGGAACTTCGTTTGATGCCTTTGAACGCACCGTAGACGCAAATGCACGGCGTTTTTTCAGCCTTCCTGAGAGTGTTGGCCGTGCCGCTATCACTGACAGCGCATCACGACTAGCCTGACCAATCGTTTCATGCCACTTGATCAAGACCAACAATCCAACGACGGCCTGCTGAGCAGCTTCATGTCGCTCGGTGGCCATCTTGATGAATTGCGCAGCCGCCTGATCAAGGCCGCCATCGTGCCACTCGTGTTGGGATGCGGACTCTTTGCTGCTGGCACCTATGTACGTGGATTCTTGGTGCAGCCCCTGATGGATGCATTGGCCGCGCAAGGACAGCCAACCAACCTGCAAGTACTGAGCCCCACCGAGACGCTGATGGTGGATCTACAGATTGCCATTTGGGCATCGATCATGCTTTCGACGCCGTGGATTCTGTACCAACTGTGGAAGTTTGTTTCACCAGGTCTGTACGCGCACGAACGCCGCTACGCGCAATTCTTGATTCCGCTCTCCGCCATCTTGGTAGCGGTTGGTCTCACTGGTCTGTATCTGGCAATGCCGTACATGCTGACGCTACTCATCAGTTTCGGTGTGGAGGAGCCGCGCACGATCGCGCCGCCACCATCGGCACTGGTGGAAGGAACGCCGCGCATTCCGGTACTTGAGACTGATCCAGTGAGCGCCAACGTGGGCGAGGTGTGGATGCTGAAGAAAGATTCACAGCTCTACATTGCCCTCGACACCGCTCGTGCCGACGGGCGACTGGAAGTGCGCACCATTCCAACGCGCACCACCGGCAACCTCACTCAGCAATACCGCCTGGAAGAATTCATCAATTTCCTGCTGTTCTTTGCGGCAGCCATCGCTTTGGCGTTCCAAATGCCCGTGGTGGTTCTGCTGCTTGGATGGGTGGGGGTTCTGAACACCAAGAAGCTTCGCAAGTACCGCCGCCATGCGCTGTTTGTGTGCGCCATCTTGGCTGCGGTAATTTCACCAACCGTGGACATGTTCACCATGGTTGGGCTGATGGTTCCGCTGTACTTGCTTTATGAACTTGGCATCATCTTGCTGGTGGTTGCTCCAACGCAAGCAGTCGCCGAAGGTGGCATCATGCGTAACGCCTTGGGCACCATGATTGGCCGCCCCAAGTACAAGGCCAAGAAGACCGACGGCGATGAAGGCGATGAGGAAGGCGGATGAGTCGGTACCGGCGCGGCGGCAGTGCGCTGCTACGCATGGCTGGCCCACGCGCGCTTCGTTCCGGTGCTCGCGCCAATGATGTTGGCATGATGTTGCGTGCCATGACCTTGGCGCGCAACGCTTCGCAACGAGGTGAGGTGCCGGTGGGCGCGGTGGTCTATCACGGACGCACCGTGGTGACTGAGCACGCCAATGACCGCGAAGTCACTGGCGATCCAACGGGTCACGCTGAACTGGTTGCCATGCGCGAGGCTGGGCGCGCGCGTGGAGCGTGGCGACTTTCTGACTGTTCACTGGCGGTGACGCTGGAGCCATGCGCCATGTGCGCGGGTGCGATTGTGAACGCACGCATTGGGCGCGTGTTCTTTGGAGCCCATGACCCCAAGGCTGGCGCGTGCGGCAGTTTGTGGAGCATTCCGGCCGACGGTCGCCTGAACCATCGGCCGCCAATTGTTGCGGGAATTCTGGCCAAGACCTGCGGGCGGCAATTGACTACGTTCTTCGCGCGCCGCCGTCAGGAACGCAACGCGTCGCGCGATGCATCAACAAAGCTGTCACCGAGAATCTCGCGCAACACCACGGTTGCGTAAGCACCGGGCGGCAAATCAAACGCCACGCGCACATAGGGTCCGTGATCATCGAAGCCTGATTCAATTTCAGGGTTTGCCACTTTGATGCGCAGCGGCCGACGGTCCCCTGCCGGACGCCGACCGGTCTCCTCAAAGCGAGCGGGATCGCCAGCAAACGCCACGATCGCGGCGCGCTCTCGTTCCGCTACTGCGCCGGCACTCTGCAGCGAATCAGGCCCTGGAAGTGGACCAGTGGCAGAAATCTCAAATCGAGCGGCGCGCGCAGCGAGTGACTCTTCACCAGTGACGGCGCAATCCTCTTCGCTGACAACGAACTTGGCGCCATTGCCATGCTTGCACGCCACGTCGCCCTGCTCCACTGTGCCGAATGTTCCCGCAAGTATTCGTTGATCAAGCACGCGATTAAAGACGGCTGACTGCCACGCGTCCGTCCAGATTTCCTGGATCGGTCGCGGCACCGCTCGCACCGCGGTCCGCGCGTCGGTGCCACGCATGAGCGCGCGGGTGGCGGTGCGCTCGGCGTCAAGGCCGCGCGGCCACAGTCCAGCTGCTTCAGCGAATCGACCGGCATCCACAGCCTCGCGCGCGGCGCGTTCTGATTCAGGAAACGGGCTGCCCGTGGTGGAAATGAGTTCACCCAACACCTCAGCGTGCCGCGAACTCAGTAGCAACGCACCCAGAATGTGATTGTTGTTACGCATGCCAAAGCGCTGCGGTCCAAAGTGATTGGGGACCCCCAATGCCTCTAATTCACGCAATGCTCGCCACACTGGCGGCGCTCGGAATGGCTCAATGCCACGGATACGAATGGAGAATCGATTGCCTGCCAAGTGTCCACGGCGCAGTTTGTTGGAATGCCACGTGGACCACAACACTTGCACGCGTTCGTCCGTGATCGCACGCATTTCTGGCTTGCGCGGCAAGTGGATACTGACGGTCTGACTGGTCACCGCCACGCGATCCTTCATGCCCGCAGTGCCGATGGCCTCGGTGCCAACGTCAAAGTGCTTGCACAGCATGTCGACCATCTCATGATGAGTCATCCCCTCTTTGACGATACGCAAGTACAAGTGCTCGCCCTCGCCACACGGGTCGTAGAGCTGCA
>NSIA01000007.1 GCA_002737585.1 Planctomycetaceae bacterium
CAAGCAATTCACCCGCTGCGCGGTACGCCGTGAGATASACCTGAAAGCCACGGTCGAGGCGAAATCCGTCAACAATATCGGTACGGACGCGGCCGCCAACGGCATCGGATGCTTCAAAGATGGTCCAGTCAACACCGCGCTTCTGCAACGCGTGTGCGCAGGAAAGACCTGCAAGACCGGCTCCGATGATCGCTGTGCGAGACATGGTGGAATCGTAGTACGCGTGGCTGCGTGCAGGGGAAGCAATGACCGTGGATTGAGCCGGGCAAATGATCAGCCGGGCGACGCGCTACGTTCCGGCAGTGCGCTCGGCGTGGAAGTTGAAAGGCGGACAAATCCTCCGCCACATTCGTGACATGTCCCGGTGATTGCTGCAGGAGTTGTGGCACGCAGATCAAATCCGCACCCAAGACATGACGCACCGCATTGATCGACGCGCGCCGCAATACGGCGCCGACATGCAGCAAGTCCACACGCGCCGATCAAAGCCACCGTGGCGATGTCACCAAGAATGCGAGCGTCCGCTGGCAGCATCTGGTACCAGCTATCGATGCGAAGTACAAAGTCACTACGCAGCCGGAGCGTGGTGACGATGGTGATGAAGGTGACGCTCAGCAATACCAGCGCCACCGTTGACAGCAGGATCGGTAGCAGGCATGCACTCAGTTCTGCACTCGCTTGCAGTGGTGCGATCGGTGCCCAATCGGTCGCGCGTCGTACGGTGCCGCAGCGCGTGCATTGATTGGTTTCAGGCGCTGGAGTGCTGGCGATTGGAGCGCCGACATCCGCGGCGGCGGTGGTGGTGATTTGCGAAGAAGCTCCACACGCCAGGCACGGTTGCTCGCTTGTTGCGCGACGCACGCGCGCCCGAACACCTGCTTCCCAGAGGGCGTGCACGCCAACGGCCATTCCCAGCATGCCGCCGATGAATCCGTACTGCCACGGTTGCGGGCCCTTGCGTATGAACCACGAATCAAGCAGGACGCCGAGGGGCGCACCCGCCGCAAATCCAAGCGCCGCAACGGTGAGGAGGTGGAGCCACGCGGTTGGTTGCACGAACAGCAAATCTGCGGCAATACTTCGACGTTGACCAATGAGCCGCGACGCACCCGCGCCAACCGGTCGAGCGGCCATACAGAACGAAAGAGCGATGGCGATGCCAACCATATCCGCGCCCCAGTCATCAAAATCAGCCGAGCGACCGAGTTGCGGAATCATCTGCAATACCTCGTCGAGCGCTGCCACGGCAATCATGAAGAGCAATGACCACCACAGTGAACGCAACCATCGCGTGTAAACAAACAGTGCAGCAAGGACGCCGAAGGCAGCCGCGTGAATCAACTTATCGATGGGTGACTCACCGGAACCGATCGACAAGCGCGGCCACAGCGTTGTGACTAGAACAAATACCAGCGCAACGCTCCATGCAATCCGAATGTTGCGGATGGCAAGTGCGGCAGGTGTGCCGAGTGGCAATACGCGAAGGTCCGTCATGGGCGCGTCAGAGGCTCAGGCCGCCAGATCGCAACGATCGACGAGCGGGGCGCTTAGTGGGCTTTGCTGTCTTTGCGGCCTTTGCAGGCTTTGATGCTTTGGCTGA
>NSIA01000008.1 GCA_002737585.1 Planctomycetaceae bacterium
TTGGCCACTTTGACCGATCGTGCCGCGCGCGCGGCTTTGGAGGCGTTGGCCTTCGCCGCCTTTGCGCTCGTTACATGGGCACGCTTCACGAGCTTGGCAGACTTCGTGGCGCCCTTGGCGGCAGCCTTCGTGGCGCGTAATTTCTTCGCGACCTTGGATGGTGCTTTCACGGACTTCGTGGACTTCTTCGCCGACTTCTTGGCGGATTTGCTGGCTGATTTCGAAGGCCCCGCCGGCTTCGTTGACTTCGCTGCCGCTCCGCGCGCTGCCATCGCTCCGCGCTTCGCCCCCTTGGTTACCTTGCGCTTCTTCGGCACGGTGGCAACCGATTCATTGCCGCCCACTGCCGCGCCATCGAACGAGCCGTGCGGCAAGCCCCAGCCGATCAGCAACTGCTCGGCAATGCGTCGATAGTCGTCAGCGCCGGGGCATTTCGGGGCGTAATCAAAGATCGTCTGACCAAACGATGGTGCCTCGGCAAGTTTGATGTTGCGACGCACCGGTGGGTCAAGCACCGTAGCGGTGGACCATGGAACATCCATACCGCGGAATTGCGCMAGTTGTGATTCGATCTCACCGATGACCGCCCGTGCGTGACTTGATGAACCGTCATGCATGCACAGCAGAATGCCGGTGACGCGAATGGTTGGATTGAGCCCCTGAGAAATCAAATGCACGGTCTGCAGAAGTTTCTCAAGCCCACGCAGCGGCAAGTAATGCGCCTGCATCGGCACGAACACTTCGTCCGCAACAGTGAGCGCATTGACGCTCAGAACACCCAGACTTGGCGGACAGTCAAGCAGTATGACATCGTAATTTCCGTAGACCGGCTCCAGCTTTGAGCGCAGTACGGTTTGCATGCCTTCTTGCTGCGCTAGTTCGCCTTCCACCAGCGCAAGTTCGGTGACGGCAGGAATGAAATCAAGTCCAGGCCGCGCCGTTTGCACTGCGTCTTCGATGCGACATGTTGGGTCAAGAAGTAGATCGCGAATCGTGCGCTGTTCCGGTCCACTTTCAACGCCAAAGTGCAGCGATAGATTGGATTGCGGATCAAGATCAACCAGCAGAACGCGCTGCCCGTAGCGCGCACATGCGGCGCCAAGATTCACGGTACTGGTGGTCTTGCCCACCCCGCCCTTCTGATTGAGAAGTGCAATGACGCGCGGCTTGCGCGCGGGCTCGGCGGTATCAAGAACACTCCTTGCTTCGGGTGTGGGCGCACCTGCCTCAACACCGCCGCTTGCTTCCGGTGTTGACACCGCCGCCTCAACAGCGCCGCCTGCTTCCGGTGCAAGCGATGGATGCAATACTGGCTGCGGTTCGTGCGGTTCTTCGTGCATCGGTGCGCGAGTATAGATCGCCACCTGCCCCTTGCTCTTTCAGCGGCCCAAGTTGCCCCAGAGTCCTAAATCAACCAAGATTGGTGGCGCACTCGGCAACCACGCCGGGCGTGACAGCCCCGCACATTGGCGCGGTTGTGTGGGACTCGGGACGCGCTCCACGGAGAGCAACAGCGGCCGCGCACCCGGGGTTGAGGTACCAAGCCATTTCTCAGGAATCTCTACGCGCGCCCGCCACCGATCGTTCCACGCCATGAAGCCAACGGCAACCCCGTCGTCATCACCCAATTTCATCTCCAACGCGCCATCGCCAGTGATCCGCAAGACGCGCGATGGGTCGTTTGCGTCGCCAATGCGCACAATGACTTCATCGCGCTCTGGAGCCGGCGCATCCTGCGGGCGGAACGCTTCAACAAACAACTCCCAGCGCCCAGCGCGGCAACGTAACGACGCTGATGTCTGCCACTCCGGAGCGATCGGTTCGATGGATGATGATTGAATATCTGCCAGTGACAGCGGCGGCATAAATGCACCGAACGCCAGCGCTGGTGGCTTGACCGGATATTCGCGCCCGCCCACCATCAATTTCATATGCGCTTCGCCATCAGTGGCTTCCAGCGATTCCGTGCGCGTGCGATCGTTGTTGTAGGCGTCGGCGGTTGGCTGAAGTGGCGGGCGATCAACCCAGGCGCGCGCGATGCGATGCGGCGGAACAACCAACGCCGAAGCGCTGGATTCGCCAGCGGATCCATTCCACGAAAGCTGCAGAATTCGTTCGCCGGACGTGGGGTTGGCAACAGCAAGCCTGATGCGGTCGCCGCAATCTTCTTCAACCCACATGGTGCACGTCCAGCGACCACGTGCCCAGGTGAGCGCGGCCTCCACTATCTCAGCGTTGTTGCGCTGGTGATCAACAAGTAAAGCGAGGAGCGTGCGCAGATCTTCGGGGCGCACTACCCACGCGGCCACAGATCGCGTGTAGTCCGGATCGTCCACCACCCCCGCAAGCAGATCACTGAGTTCAGCATGAACACCGCGGCTGGTGGCGCGCACGCGTTCGAGAGCTCCGAGCCAAAGACTTTGCACATGACGTGCCCACAGTTTTTCAGCGGCACGCCCGCGCGGCTCGCCGATGCGCGCACCTTGGCGTTCGGCAATCAATGCCCAACGCCAGAATTCGAACGGGGTGTTGGGGTCCGGGCGATCATCGGAAATAGTTGCTGGCACAAACAACACTGGGGCGTCGGCGCGCACGCGCTTGGGCGCAGGCAACCAATGCACGGTCATGGTCACGCCGCCAATTTCAATGGAGCCTTCGCCCGATGCAGGAAGTTCCACCATGGCAAAGATGCCACCAAGCGTCTCTGGTTCGGGTGATTCAGGAAGCTCAGTAACCAGCGCAACATCAACCTGCGCGGGCGCGCGTGTCCATGAACGCAATCCATCGTCCGGGCGCGGCGCGATGAGTACCAAAGTCGCTTGCGATTGCAGTGCGCCAATCTTGACCGGAATGCGGGCAGGCCACTCAGAAAGCGCGGTGCGTTCCAAGGCGATGGCCGCCACGCCGCCTGGTGTGCAGACGACCGAATCAAAGCGCGGGCGAATATCACGCGCGGCGGCAATGGGCGTGAGGAATGCAACAGCGCATGATGCGAGAAGCGTGAAGCGCAGGCGACTGGAGAGGTGACGGAAGCAGCACGGGGACGCGATGGTGCGTGAAGGCGTGCCGGTCCGTGAAGG
>NSIA01000002.1 GCA_002737585.1 Planctomycetaceae bacterium
CTGATGCGCGCGCAGAAGTTCCACTTTGCGAGGCGAGTCAAGGCGCGCCTCTGCTTGCGGAATATGAGTGATGCCTGCAGCGTTGCACGCTTCCTGCCAAGTGCGACAGATTCGCACGACCACGCCGCCAAGATCAAACACTGCGACGCTCGGAATGCTCACGAATCGCTCTCGTCTTCTGCGTATTCGTCGTCATCATCTGCTTCGACCGATGGCGCGGGTTCAATGAGTGATTCTGCAGCGGCTTCGCTCAATACAGCTTCGTCCACCAACATCGGCACACCATCGGCAACGCCAAGCGCAATGGCATCGGAAGGACGCGAGTCCACCTGAATGATCTCACCGTCGCGCTCGATCATCAGCTTGGCAAAGAATGTGCCGTGATCCAGGTCATGAATATGAATCGCTTTGAGCGTGCCCCCGAGCGCACGAATGGTTTCCGCAAGCAAATCATGCGTCTGCGGTCTTGGAATCTGCACGCCCTTGATGCGACGATCAATGGCGAATGCCTCCGGTAATCCAATCACAATCGGGAACTTGCGGGTGCCACCGGTCTCTGTGAGTTCAATCACCTGCATATCCGCCATCTCGCGGATCAGAATGCGAGAAAGATGCATGGGAACCATCATGGTGCGGTGATTCTAGGCAAGCACCGGGGGCTGCCGGAGTATGTCTCTGTCACGGCTCCCACAACAACGCCGTCATGAAACGTATTGCTGGTGCCGCCGACACTGTCAGGATTGCCACTTACCCACGCTCTGCGGCGCGGAACAACTGCAGCAACTGCAACGGATCCGCGGCGGCGTACACCTGTTCACGGAACGCTGGATTGGTCATCAGCCGCGAAATCCGACCGAGCGCCTGGATGTGGTCGCTGGTGCGCTCTGGTGGCGAAACCAACAGCACCACCAACCGGACTGGCTTGCGGTCAATGGAGTCGTAGTCAATGGGCGTTGCGAGACGGCCAACCGCCAGGCACAAGCCGTGCGCAGCGGCCGTCTTGCCGTGCGGAATGGCAAGGCCTTCACCAATACCGGTGGAGCGCTGTTGCTCCCGCTCCCACACCGCCTTCTTCACTGCGTTTGCATCAGAAATCCGCCCAGTCAGCGCAAGCGCATCAACAAGCGCATCGATGGCTTCTCGTTTGGTATGAGCGACGAGTGGAACGACCACGCATTGCGGGTCAAGAATCTCGGTAACGGTCATCGGCGCTGGCATGCAGGACTCCGCGGTAGATCCGAACTGGCGAATCGGAAAATCATACCAATGCTCGGCGCACATATTGCACGCCGGCGCGTTATCTCGGTTTGATATCGGTTCAGGCTGGCGAAATCAGCGCGCCAAAGCCACCGTCCGCATACGCCGAATCCGGCTCCCCGGGCATGCCACGAGGCTCACGAACCTCGGTTCGGGCAACACGGCGACCAATCCGACCGGCCGCCCATTGCGCCTGAGCAAGGTTTTCCGGCGGCTCCAGGCTGCACGTGCTGTACAGCACCGAGCCGTTGGGCGTGAGGAACGGGCGATGCTCTTCCACAATGTCGCGCTGCACCGCCGTGATGGAATCGAGCCGCGCCCGATTGAATCGGTACTTCGCTTCCGGCCGGCGCGATAAGACGCCCGTGTTGGAACACGGCACATCGAGCACCAAGAGGTCAACCTGGCCAACAATCCGGCGCAAGCCCTCCGGCGTCGTCACCTTCACCTGTGGATGATCAACAAACGCCAGTGCCAACGCACGCAAGCGCGCACCATCTACATCGGTGGCAACAATCTCCGCGGTCGGATGCAAGGCAGCAAGTTGCCGCGTCTTGGTTCCACGTCCAGCACACGCATCAAGAATGAGTTTGGGGCGCAGGCTGTCGGCCAGTCGCATCGGCTGCGCACTGGCGGAGTCTTGTACACGTGCTTCCGGATAGGCGGTGAGCAGCGCGATGAGCGACGAATGATCACCGTTCCATACGAACGAACCGGGATCGCTATGAGGCGTGAGATTGGATGTGAACGGCGCATCCGGCAGCACTGCTTGCTCCGGAACACCAGAGATCACCGTGGGCGCTGGGCGCAATGAATGCACCGCGCGACTGAAAGCGAGGTCCTGTCCCGCGGAATTGATCCAGTGCAGCAAGAGATCCTCGCCAACGCTGGCTGCTTCAGCCACGCGCAAGACGCGATCATCAGAGAACACCGGGCGCTTCAGGCGCATGGCGCGACCGTCAGCAAGTGGCACCAGGTCACGTCGGTCGCGCCACACACGCGGAGCGGCGTCGGCACCTTCCACGAAATCACCACGCAAATCAATCATCTTGCGCAGTACTGCGTTGACGAAGCCTGCGGCACCGCGATGTCCCTTGCCCTTGGACCACTCCACGGTGTCGTCAACCACAGCGTGATCGGCCACGTTGCCAAACAAAAACAGTTGCGCACCCGCCGCAAGCAGTGCTGCCTGCACGCGCGAGTCCACATTTTCCCAGCGTCGATCGATGCATGCGCGTGCGATGGCAGCCAGCGTCATCCAACGATGCGCCACCGTGTGTTCAATGGCGCGTGCCAATGAAACATCGCGGGCATCAAGAGCAATGCCGTCCGCAGTGGGCGCAACACCCATGTCAACAAACTCAAGATCAGGAAAGCGACCCGCCTGCCGCGCGAGGCGGTCAAGGGCCGCAACGCGGGCAGGCGATGGTGCTGACATTCGTGGGGTATTCGTGACGGATGTGCTTTCGGCGGGAACGGTCACTCAGAAGCTCCGGTCATGCCATTGCCAGGTGGCGCTTGGCCTTGGAACTAGTCTTGGTATTGGACTTGGAGCTGGCCTTGGAACTCACCTTAGAACTCACCTTGGAGCCCGCCGTGCCGGCAGACTTCTTGGTTGGCTTCGCCTCAACTACTGCGTGCGGAGCGTTGATCACGCCCGCCTTCTCAGCAGCCTTACGGAGCGAAGCGGCCTTGTCGGTCTTCTCCCAACTGAAGGTGCCTTCACCACACTCGCCCGGGCGGCGACCGAAGTGGCCGTGCGTAGCGGTGGCGTGATAAATCGGCTTGCGCAAACCGAGCGACTTGATGATGCCCTTGGGGGTGAGCTCAAACTGACGCTGCACTTCTTCGGCCAACCATTCATCCGAAACCGTGCCGGTGCCTTGCGTATCCACCAACACACTGGTTGGCTTGGCCACGCCGATGGCGTAACTCAGCTGCACTTCGCACACATCGGCAAGACCAGAAGCGGCGATGTTCTTAGCAATGTAGCGAGCCATGTAGGCAGCACTGCGATCGACCTTGGACGGGTCCTTACCGCTGAATGCGCCGCCACCGTGACGACCACGGCCGCCGTAGGTGTCCACAATGATCTTGCGACCAGTGAGGCCGCAATCGCCATGCGGACCACCGATTTCAAACTGTCCGGTTGGATTGACGTGAATGATGATTTGGCCATTCCACCACTTACCAAGCACTGGCTTGATGATGTGCTTGATGACCTCGGCCTTGAGCTTCTTCTGACCAGCAACGCCGTTCCACATCGGGGCATGCTGTGTGGAAAGCACCACGGTATCGATGCGCGTTGGCTTGAGGCCAACGTATGCAACGGTGACTTGGCTCTTGGCATCGGGGCGAAGACCCTTGATGATGTTCTTCTCACGAACCACGGCTTGACGCTTCACCAATTCGTGTGAAATGGCGATCGGCAGCGGCATGAATTCCGGAGTCTCTTTGCAAGCAAACCCGAACATCATGCCCTGGTCGCCTGCGCCTTCGCGGTCAACACCCATGGCAATATCCGCGCTCTGCTTGCCGAGCACCACACTGACGCCGCAACTCTTGTAATCAAAGCCCTTGTCTCCGCTGTCATAGCCAGCCTTGCGGACTGCTTCGCGCACGATGTCAGGAATGTTGACGACGGCGTTGGTGGTTATCTCACCAGCGATCACTGCCAGGCCCGTGGTCACCAGGGTTTCGCATGCCACGCGGCTTGACGGATCCTGCGCGAGCATTGCGTCGAGGACTGCATCGCTGATCTGATCAGCAAGCTTGTCAGGGTGGCCCATCGAGACGGATTCGCTGGTGAACAGGTAGCGCTTGTCAGACATGTCGGCTCCAATACTGGGAGAAATGTGCGTTCGGAACGGGGATCAATCCGACCATCCGGATACTCGGATGGATCGCCCTCATGCTATCGGTCGCGCGTGTTCGCCGCAAATCTGCGGCTCCACGGCGGGTTCCCGGACTTTCACGGAAGAGTCAGGCGATTTTCGTGGCGCCGGAGCGCTCACACCTTACTGTTGAGCAGGTTCCGACTTTCCCGACCACCCGGCCGCCCGGGCGCGTATTGATTCTGCAGATGACGTTACTCACCTACCCACTCTTCTCCAGCGCCGCGCTTGCCGCGGCAATGGTTGTTGCGCCAACCATGGGTGCTGCGCCGCCTGTGTTGGCAACAGCGCCAGCGCTTGCAGTTGGAGCCGCGGACGAATGGATGTGGGCCGCGGATCGCACGGGTGGATGGTCGAGCGACCATGTCATGGTGAAACTCGTAGCGGGTGCGCGCATCAGTATTGATGTCAACCACGTGGTGACGGTCACGCAACCCAATGGACTCCGTGATGCCGCACTGACCAAGGTGCTCACGCAAATCGGTGCAACGAGCGCCACGCGCGCGTCCACGGTTGGCTTCAGTGATGCTGCGCGAGCCACCGCCCTTGGACTTGATCGCTGGCAACACATTTCGGTACCTGTAGGCACCGCGACACCCGCGCTGATTGCTCGTCTGCAAGCGGCGCGCGGCACTATTGAGATTGCTGAGTTGGATGTCATCGGTGGCATTGCCAGCGATGCACCGGCGCCGAACGATCCGTACTACGCGCAGTGCTGGGGGCTGGAGAACACTGGCCAAATCATCAACGGGCTTTCCGGATTACCAGGCGCTGATGTCAGCGCGCGCGCTGCGTGGCATGTGAGTACCGGTTCGGCATCGACAGTGATTGCCGTCATGGATAGCGGCATGACTGCACATGTTGACTTCGCGCCGCGCATGATTGCCGGCTGGAATGTTCCCGCTGGCACCACTGATATCGCCGACCAATGCTCCGATCACGGCACGCATGTCGCTGGAATCGCCGCCGCTTCTGGCAACAACGGAGTGGCGATTGCCGGCCTTGATTGGCAGGCACGCATCATGCCGGTGGTCGTTCTGAGTGGTTGCACTGGCTTCTCAAGTTGGCTGGCTGATGGCTTGGTCTGGGCCACCGATCATGGCGCCAACATCATCAACATGAGTCTGCAATATTCCGTGGGCACGCAGTACCTGCGCGATGCGGTGACGTACTCCATTGGTGGCGGCACGCTGTTAGTGGCATCGTCAGGGAACACCGGCTTGGGTGGCGTGGCGTGGCCCGCGCGTTGGCCGGAAGTGCTGGCGGTTGGATCGCTTGATGCGCTCGACTCTCCAGCAGGATCAACCGCGATCGGTCCAGAGGTTRACATGGCCGCGCCGGGCGTTTCCATTCTCTCCTGCGTTGGCGCCGAAAGCGTTGAGTTCAAGTCCGGCACCAGTATGGCCGCACCCTTTGCAACTGGCACACTTTCACTGATGCGCGCGGTGGCACCGAACGCTTCGGCAAATCAACTGATTGAGTTGCTCGTGCAGTCATGCACTGATGTTTCAAATGCAGGCTTCGATGAACGCACCGGATGGGGACGAATTGATAGCGGCGTCGCGGTCCGACTTGCGCGCACCGCCGCCGGTCTGGGTGACCTGAATAAGGATGGCGTCATCAATGGCGTCGATCTTGGCGAACTGCTGGGCCGCTGGGGCACAAGCGGGTATGACTGCGGCGCTGACCTTGATGATGACGGCATCGTTGGTGGCGGCGACTTGGGACGCCTGCTGAGTCATTGGGGATCGGCGAGTTAACTCACCCGGCACGCATGCGGTCAACCGCCTGATTCAGCCGCCCCGCGCTGCGCTTGGGCCTCTTCAAACATCGATCGAATGACCTCCGAGTTGGGCTCCAGCTCCAGCGCGCGCGCGAACTCCGCCATCGCCTCGTCAAAGTGCTGCTGGCGCATGAGGCCGCGGGCAAGTGCGGCGTGGGCAAATCCATTGTTGGGAACCGCGCTGATGGTTTGCCGAATCAATTCAACGCCCTCGTCAATTTCCAATGGCATGGTTCCGCGCTCGACCAGCGCCAGCGACAGGCGCCGCATGGCAAGCAAATCATTGGGACGTGCCGCAAACCCTTGCCGAGCGCTCTGAATGACTCGCGCGTATTGACCTTCTTGATCAAGCCACGTGATTTGTTCTTCACGCAAGCGCTGCCACTCCGGATGTATGTCCAGCGCTTCGTCGTACCAAGCAATGGCATCCGGCGCGCGTGATAGGGACGAACGAATGATTCGTCCGATGACGGCCGCGGTCGCTTCATCGGCTCCATCGCGTTTCCATGAGCCGCGCACCAAGCGTTCAGCCGTTGGCATATCCCGAATCGCTGCGCTTAAATAGGCGCGGCGCAGGTCAACTTGCCGCCATCCGGCTGGAATGATCGACCAGCCTTCCGGTGCGGCTGCTACCAGGGCATAGAGCTGCAGCGCACGTTCGGCGCTTTGCTGCATGGATGCCTCTGGCGCTTGCGCATCGGTGGAGAAGATGTATTCCGCTGGAAGAGTGACGCGCGCATCGGCGCGGTCTGCCAGCCAGGTAACTCCATTCAGTGCGCCCACGTATGAAATGCTGGCAAGGAGCAGCGCTGTGATACTGAGCCATGCAACACCTGATGTTCCGAGCTTTCCTTTCAGGCGCAGCCGCATGCCATGAAATGAAACTGATGGGTCGCGCAGGATGCGCCACGCCTTCCATGACATAAACACCGTGCACGCTGCGATTCCCGATGCAAAGAGAAGTGGCACGCCGATGTAGATGCCGCGCACTGCAAAGAGTGTCAGCACACCAAGCAGCGCACACACAATCTCTTCTGTCCACGAAAGATCCCACCGTCGTTCCGCTGCAGCCGCGGAGCGCGAGGCAGTGCGATCAATCAGCACGGCGGGCTTTCCAAGCCCAAAGCTCAGTGCTTCGTTCGGGCAGCTGCTGACGCAATCCATGCACTTCATGCATCCGGCATCGACCACCATGCCAAAGTCTTTGATTTCCTCATGCACTCGAACGTTGCTGGTGCACACCGCGGTGCACACGCCGCATGAGTGGCAGCGATCATGATCAACCACAATGCGCATGGGCGCGAGTTCATCAACGGGGGCAAAGAAGCCGCCGTACGGGCAGCCATAGGTGCAGTACCCCTTGGAACCAAGAAGCCACACCACCAAGATGCCTGAGACAAACACAAAGGGAATGCCCATGGCAAGGCCCGGGAAAGTTGCCCAGAAATCCTGGGTCATCACCTGCGTTGTGAAACCAGGCCAACGCAAGTCGGGCTGAATCCACGGCGCAACAGCGAATCGATAGAACAGCGGCCACACAAACATGTACAGCGCCAGGCTGAGCGGTAACCACACCAACAGGCGTGATCGAAATGGCTTGGGACGAATGCCCGCACGTGCCAGCGCCCATGCGGTTGCGTCCTGAATGGCCACCCAGTGACAGCCCCAACCGCAGAACCATCGTCCCAGCAGCGCGGTGGAAAGCAGCGCAACAGCAAAGAAGATCGCACCCACCGTGATGATGCCATCTTTCACGGTCTGCATCGATTCGCTTGGCTCAATGGGCGCCAACGTGGTGCCAAGCGCAAGCCACTGCACCAAGTGCCCAATCATGAAGAGCCACACGCCGGCGAGCACTGCCGCACGCACCCAACCCCGGCGTGATCCGAATGATGTTCGGTGCGGCGCGCTGGCCGAAGGAAGTACCGGAAGCGCGATCGAAACGGGGCGATCGGTGGTTCGTGGGGTGCAGGAGTCCATCGCAGGAGGAATCGTACGCCGTACTGGATGCGGGGACTGCCAACGAACGCCATATACTCCGCTCCTCCCGCAATGGAAAGTGATCTCTACAAGCTCCTTGGCGTTTCAAAGACCGCGAGCGCGGATGACCTGAAGAAGGCCCATCGCGGGCTGGTGCGCAAGTTTCATCCAGACGTCAACAAGGAACCGGGTGCCGACGCACGCTTCAAGGAAATCCAAGAGGCGTATGACATTCTTACGGATCCGGAAAAGCGCAAGATGTATGACCAGTTTGGCATTGCTGGTG
>NSIA01000003.1 GCA_002737585.1 Planctomycetaceae bacterium
CGGGCAGTCATGGCAGAACGTTGACCCGTCCACTTTCGAAGATGTCTTTGGGTCAATGTTTGGGCGCGGCGGACCACGCAGTGCGCGCGGACGTGGCTTCGGTGGATTCGAAGGCGACGAAGAAGACGAAGCGCCGCAGCCAGGTAGAAACGCGCCCGCTTCGGAGACCATCGACTTCACCACGGCRGTGCTGGGCGGAACGCGRTCGTTCCGGCTTGAAGGCGAGTCGATCGAAGTGCGCATTCCCGCGGGCATTGCCAGCGGAGCGAAACTGGCGGTACGCGGCAAAGGCGGCGTGAGTGCAGCGGGCGGGCCACGTGGCGACTTGATCATCACCATTCATGTTTCGCCGCACCCGTGGTTCCGCCGTGAAGGCGACGACATCTTGATGGATGTACCAGTGACGATTGCCGAAGCGGCGCTGGGTACCACCGTGCGCGTGCCGCTGATTACTGGCAGTGTGCAACTCAAAGTTCCGGCGGGCGTGAAGAGCGGCCAGCACCTACGGGTGAAGGGCAAGGGTATTCAGCCCGCCAAGGGAACCGCTGGTGATTTCCATGCGGTGATTCAGATTGAAGCACCCAAGGAACTTGATCCGGCGGCGCGTGAACTACTTGAGAAACTGGCGGCATCACTGCCGAACCCGCGCACTGGCGCGCAGTGGAATCAGTAATCCATTCAATCGGGGCGTCACCTCAGCGGCGATAGCGGCGGCGCGTTTCTTCAATGAGCGCGAGCACTTCTGCGGCGTTGGAAATCATGACCCACGCGGCGTCATAGTGGCCTGCGTGCCGCGAACTAAAGGTAATGGTTCCAGAACGGAGCGCGCGGTCGATGCGCGTTTGCAGTAGTTCCACGCGTTGCAGGGCATTCAAGTTTGCGGAATACACGGTGGGCGCCAAGACGCCGCGCCGGCGTAACACGCGACGGTCGGTGAGTACATAGACGCGACTGGCCCAATCCGCGCCCGCAGCGCCGATACGAGCACAGATGAGTACTGCCCCGGCCTGAAGAACCAGCCATTCCCATGAGTGCTGCGCCCATCCGGCGGATGCCGCAGCGAGCAAGGTGATGACAATCAACACTGATACGCCGCGAGCGGAGCGCAGCGCAATCCACGCCAGACTTGGGCGCCACACGCCAACAATGATCTCGCTTGGCTCCAGCATCGACGCCGCAAAGAGCGGGATACCAGCCTCGTCGAGCGCAGTGGCCGCAAACGACGTGCGCTCCGATTTCACGGGGTGCTCGCTGCTGGATGAAGGATGCGGACCTCAGGAAGGTTGCGGAAGCAGCCATCAAAGTCGAGGCCGTAACCAACTACGAATTCATCGGGGACATCAAAGCCAACGAATTCGCACTTGGTAGCCATGGCGCTTGGAATGGTCTTGCGGAGAAGTACTGCGGTGGCGAATCGTGCCGGATGCTGCGCCTCAAACTGCTCGCGCAGGAAGTTCAACGTGCGTCCGGAATCCAGCACGTCATCAATGACTAACACGCGGCGGCCCTGCAGTTTGGCGGGCAGTTCCCCAAGCGGCCGAACGCCCTGACTGGTAGTGGCATCGCCTGGGTAACTGGAAACAGTGGCCAGCGTGATGCGCATGCGCACCGGCATGTGCCGCACTAAATCGGCAGCAAAGATGAACGCGCCGGTCATCACTGGAACGATCACCACATCGTCGTCGCCTTCGCCCATCCACGCGACGATCTCGCGGGCGAGCGCAGGAATTCGCGCGGCAATGGCGTCGGCAGACACCACTACTGATCCAAGCGTGGCGCGCGCAGCAGGAGATTCACCGTTCATCAAGAGCCCTCTCTCAGTTTGGAAACAATCCGTTCGTTGACAGTCTTGGCATCAACAGCACCACCGGCGAGTTTCATCACTGCGCCAACAATTCGACCAATGGCATTCATCTTTCCAGCGCGCACGTCATCGGCAGCCTGCGCGTTGGCGGCGACTGCTTGTGCGATCCATCCATCAAGTGCGGCGTCATCGCGCACTACCAAGAGGCCGGCGCGCGCTGCTGCATCGGCGGCGGTATCCGAACTGCCAGCCAAGGCATTCACCAGCGCATCAACATTCTGTGCACCCAGCGAACCAGACTCGCGCAGCGTCACGATGCCGGCCACCTGCTGCGGYGAAAGWCCCGCGCGATGCAAGCCAACCCCCTGCTCATTGGCGCGCTTTCCCAGTTGATTCAAGAGGAATTTCCCGGCCGCGTACCCCGCCTTGGCGGTACCACCGAGTTCAGCGACGCACGCTTCAAAGAAGTGGCACGGGTCGCGGTCTTCCACCAGTGACGCAGCGTCTTTCTCTTCAAGGCCGTACACGCCCACGTACCGGGCGCGACGCGCGAGTGGCAGCTCCGGCACTTCCGCCTGTACGCGTGCGAGCCACGCATCGTCCACGACAACGGGCACCAAGTCAGGGTCAGGGAAATATCGATAGTCGTGCGCGTCTTCCTTCTCGCGCTGCAGCACGGTGACGCACTTGACATCGTCCCAACCACGYGTGCTCTTGGCACCGGGACCCATGACTTTGCCGTCTTCACGCCAACGCGTCACTTGCGCCTCGGTCTCAAACTCAATGGCTCCGCGCAAGGCCTTGAAGGAGTTGAGATTCTTCACCTCAACAATCGGCGTCTTCACTTCGGTGCCATCGGCAAGTTCAATGATGACGTTGATGTTGGGCTCAAAGCGCATGTGGCCCTTCTGCATGATTCCCTCAGTAACACCAAGGAATCGACAGACGCCGCGCAGTTCTTGCGCAAATGCAACTACATCGGCTGCGCAATCAAAGTCTGGTGCGGTGACCACTTCCAAGAGCGGCGTTCCCGCGCGATTGAGATCCACCAGCGAACCTTCATAGTGGAACCCGCCCGGCAATTCATGACCGAGCTTGCCTGTGTCCTCTTCAAGGTGCGCACGAATGATTCCAATGCGGCGCGTTCCGCCGGCTGGCACTGGCAATTCAAACGCGCCATCGTGACAGAGCGGCAGGTCATACTGACTGATCTGATACCCCTTGGGAAGATCGGGGTAGTAGTAGTTCTTGCGGTCCCACTTGGAGCGGCGCGCAATACTGCAACCGAGCGCAAGACCCACCATCATGCTCATCTCCACAGCGCGCAGATTCATCACTGGCAGCGTGCCGGGCAGCGCGGCCACGGTTGGAGTCACCAGCGAGTTCGGTTCGCGGTCATAGAACTCTGGATTTCCAGGACTACCGGCACGCGCAAACATCTTGCTGCGCGTGGCGAGTTCAATGTGGATTTCAAGACCAACTTTGAGGCGAACGCTCTTGATGGCCACGGGTGCTGCAGCGGGCATCGACGGATCATACGGATGCGTCGCAGGGGCGATTCACGCGGATCCAACGGTGGCGGGCGCGGCGATGACGCAATCGCGACCATGGCGCTTGGCGTCATAAAGCGCTCCGTCCGCGCGGGTCAGCAGCAGGCTGATGTCCGTGTGTGGCTCCGCGGTCGCAACGCCCACGGAAGCGGTGATGTCCAACTGTGCGGAAGGCCCCACAATGACCGGGGTGGCAGCGATGCACGCTCGCAGGCGCTCGCCGACCGCGTGAGCAGCCTGTTCGTCACAGTCGGGAAGGACCACTGCAAATTCTTCGCCACCGTACCGAGTCACGGAATCGACCGGACGAGCAGCGGCGCGAAGCCTTCGTGCCACCTCTGCGAGCGCCAGATCACCAGCGCCGTGGCCGTACAAATCGTTGATTTTCTTGAAGTGATCAATGTCCAACATCGCCACTGAAATCGGTCGTCCGCTTGTAGACGCTTGCGCGAATTCGCACTCAAGGATGCTGTCAAGGCCACTTCGATTCCAAACGCTGGTGAGGTCATCCATTTTTGCTCGCCGTTGCGATTCACCAAGTTCCGTGATCATGGACTTCTGTGATGCCGTCAACTGACGTCGATGAAATTCATCTTCAGTGATCGCCGCGAGGTCTCGCAGGAAACCAACATCGATCGCCAAGTGGTGGCGCGGCTCGGTATCCATGACGCTCAACGAGCCGATTTTTGCACCGTTCGGCGAGCGAATAGCGATACCGGCATAGAAGCGCGCGTACGGCGCATTGGTAACAATCTCACTCCGAGCAAAGATCGGATCAGCCAACGCGTCGGGGATGAGCAGCGTGCCGTCATGATCCATGACCCAGTTTGAAAACGTATCGGTACGCGGCAGTTCGCTAATCACCGTGCCCACGCGCGACTTGAACCACACTCGCTGATCGCCCACCACCGAGAGGGTGGCAATGGGCGTTGCAAAGATGCGCGCAGCGAGGCGGGTGATGCGGTCGAAGCACTCCTCGGCTGGCGTGTAAGTGACTGCCAACCGCTCGATGGCCGCAAGGCGCTGTTGCTCGGTGATGGTGTCTGATCGACGCGTGTTCTGCGGCATGGGTGCGGTTCGAAAAATCGTCCCGAAGTAAGACACGGTGGCATTCAGGGGCGGACTCCGCAAGGGGAATGCGCCGTA
>NSIA01000004.1 GCA_002737585.1 Planctomycetaceae bacterium
TCGCGCTGYTNGAGCGTAAAGGCCGCGGTGGGATTTGAACCCACGAATAACGGATTTGCAATCCGTCCCCTTAGGCCACTTGGGTACGCGGCCGGCCGAAGTCGTATAGTGGCACAGCACTCGCTCCGCGTCAACGCAAACAGCGATCCGCACCACCAAGATTGCAACGAATCACCCACTTCCACCCCTTCGGATGATCCGAAAGACCCCAAACCTCGCCTCCGCCCTGCTTATCGCCCTTGCGGCGACCCCCTGCACCGCCCAAGTCGGCACCGGGCAATCGAGCCCGTTCGGTCGCAATGGCATGATGACCAACCCAGCGGCCCCCCAAAGCACCGCCAGCCCCGAGCTGCTGAAGCGCTCCAAGACCGAAACCCCGCGCGTGCAGTCCGAGGCGCCCGTCCTGAGCGAAGGAACCTTCCTCGCCAGCGTCAAAGGCTTCTTCGCGCCGTCGCTGCGCGAGCCTGGTCTGCTGACCTTCCGCCTCAATGACCGCATGGTGACCAGCGCGCCGCGATCGCTCTTTGTGATGCCCTGCGATCACGCCGATGATGTGAAAGCCATCCTCGACGATCCGCGCGTCGATTCACCGACCCTCTTTGAAGTCACTGGCTCCATCTACGAATGTGATGACCGTGCCTACTTGCTGCCAGTAGCAGTGGTGGCGCTGCGTGCACCACCAGCGCCCGGCATGCTGGCACGGATCGCTCCCGCAGAACTTCGCCGCGCATCCGTACAAGCAGAAGGCCCGCGTCCACCGCGGATTGAGGCCTATGCAGATCTTGCGTCTGCGGAACTTGCGGCAACGCCAACGCGACACGCGCCAGTTGATCGACGTGCGCACGAGCCGAACACCGCCATCTTTGCAGGCCTTGATGATGGCTTTGCGGATTCGCTGGAGCGATCGCTTGACGCCGGTATCGCTGCAAGTGGCATGGGTATTGCCGTGAAGCGCGACATCGTGTCATACGACCGCAGCCTGTTGCTGCCGCCCGCAACACGCTTTCAGGAACGTCGTGCGTCCGTGCTGCGCGATCCAGTCACCGGCGTGTGGCGGGCGCGGCTTGATACCGCACGCGCGGGCACTGGAGCGCATGACGGCGCAGAAGTCTCCATGGAGGTGCTGCCAACCAAGGCACTGCACAAACTGGAGAAGTTGATTCGGCAACGTCCGATCGGCACCACTTGGCTACTGAGTGGCGAGGTGGTTGTTTCCAAGGAGCGCAGTTACTTGCTCCTCACGCGCGCGATCGAAAGTCCGATCCACAAATTCATGTCGCCGTAATGGTGCCATGCCCCGCGCATGACGCGCCTCGCGCACCGCAGCGGCAGTCCCGTTACGCTTGGCGCCATCATGGCAACCAAGAAGTACCCCACCGCGACAATCGAGACTGAACACGGCACCATTGAGCTTGAGCTCTGGGAAGATGTTGCGCCCAATCATGTGGCGAACTTCCAGAAACTTGCCAAGCAAGGTTTTTACATCGGTACCGGATTTCACCGCATCATTCCTGGCTTCATGATTCAGGGCGGCTGCCCGAAGGGTGATGGCACCGGCGGACCCGAGTGGAAACTCATCGCAGAGTTCAACGATCGCCCGCACGAGAAGGGCGTCCTTTCTATGGCGCGCTCCGTTCATGAAGATTCTGCAGGCAGCCAGTTCTTCATTTGCCTCGACCGTACACCGCATCTTGATGGCAAGTACACGGCATTTGGCAAGGTCACCAAGGGCATCGAAGTTGTTGACGCCATCGCCGCGGTTGAGTGTGCGAATGACCGCCCGGTCAATGGCATTCCAAAGATGCTAAAGGTCACTGCGTAAATCTGGAGTCAGGGAGCGGCRCAGTGCCCGTGCATGATCCATGCGCGCATCACGGCTGCCAGTTGGACAACAAGATTCCAATGTCAGCGCCTTCCACGCTGCCGTTGCGATTCAAGTCCGCTGGCCCGGTTCCGCCCCATGCAGTAAGCAGAATGCCTAGGTCCACGCCGTTGATCTTGCCATCGCCGTTTAAATCGCCGGGCGCTGCGGATGCAAGCGTGTAGGCCACCGTGATTGTTGGATGATGGGTGATGTCGAAACTTTCCCGTGCATCGAAGCGCTTTGCCGTTTCCAGCGTGGCTTCATTCCCCACCATCACCCAGCCATAGTTGACGGCAGGCGTATCGATCCACGACTGAACATCCGCTACCAAGGCAGGTACGGTGGCCCAGGTGTAGAAGCCCACTGCGTTCACACTCTTGGTGGCACTGGCGGTCGGAACAAATACCCCACCCGGAACAGCCCACGTTGACGTTGGCCAGAAGTTGTATGTCCACGTGGCGTCGTTTACTTCTGGACTGGTGCCGCCGCCGCCGAATGCAAAGCTGGTTCCTTCGCCCCACGGAGCGAGCATGCGATGCAACTTGCAGTCGTTCGCGCCGGAACTGGTCTGACTCATGTACGCCTTGTAGCTCACCGAAAGAATGGTGGAGCCAGCAGGAATCGATGAGAGGTCAAAGCGCACCACTGCGCGACGCAATGTGCCGCCGCCATTCACGCCGACGCGACCGCAATAGATGTTGTAGGCCGCGCCCAGCGCGTATTGCAGGCCGTCGTTGGGTTCAATGAGCGTGACATCGGCAACTGATCGCAGCACTACCGTTTCAGCGACGACGGTTGATGCGCAGTGCGCAGCGCACGCCACAGCAAGTGCGGTGAGTCCAACATGATGATGGGAAGGATGTAGGACCATGGGATCAGGAAGTGTGCATTCAGTGATGGCGCGGGCGAGGGATACTTGTGGGAATCAGCCCCAATTAGTAAGCAGACGGGCCAAATCGCCGCCACCAACGATGCCGTCCTGATCCAAGTCAGCGGGGCCGGAGCCGCCCCAAGCGGCGAGCAGTATTCCGAGGTCCGGACCGCCCACCACGCCGTCGCCATTCAGGTCGGCTGGATTACCGCCGCCAATGGTGGCGCTGAGCGAAGCAACAATCTGCGTTGCTGCGGCACCGGGGACATTTTCATCGCTGACTTGAATGGTGGCGTTGGCGGTGTAGACACCAGGGGTCAAGCCGGTGGGATTAAAGCGAACACGAACGCTTCCTGCCGTTGCGCCGATGCCCGTGGTGGCACCACTGACATACGAGAATGGTCCCGTAGGAATCTGCACCGAGTCAATGTCGAGCGTCGCCTGATCGGCGGTGAAACCGAAGTTTGCAACTGCGATCAATGCATCGACCGCTGGACCAGCAACCGTAGCAAYCATGGGAATGGTGACCGTGTTGGCATCAGCCGTAGTTGAGAACGAAGCATTGCTCACCCGCAACACTTGCACGCTCACTGGTAGCGCGATGCTGGGGTTCTGAACTGCTTCATTGCTACTGGTCACCGTGGCAGTGCCAGTGCGTAAGCCAACCGTCGAAGTGATGACCGGGACGTTCACCGTGGTGTACGAAGGCGTCAGCGCCGCGCTTCCGGAGAGAGCGCCGGAAAGCACTCCGGTACCGGTGACGGTGTAGTCAAGCGCGTCGATGCCGATGATGTTGTTGCCAGGAGCATCGTTGGCAACGCGCACTTGCGCGACAACGGCGGTGGCGCCTTGCATGACGCGCGCGGGCACAGTGCCGAGCACCGCTGTGTTCCATGCGGGCACTTGGAAATCTGCCAGCACGGGCATGTGGTCGGCAGCGGCGAAGAGGTTTGCGGCAAGCGTATTGGAGCGCGCCGATTCGCCAGGAAAGTACGAATTTGCACCAGTATTGATAGCTAGGTTGTAGTGATTGCCGTCATTACCCACGCAACGGTAACTCCCGGGAATGAAGGCGAGGCCGTTACCGTCCATCATTTGCGTGGTGGGAAGCATGAAGTCAAAGCGATCGTCAACTCCGCCACCGATCAGGCCGTTGGCAAGAATGTCGCGCGGGCTCTGTGTGTGCTTCCAAGCATTTGTCGCGCCGGTCCAGTTGGCGGTACCGAGTGGATCAACTGCAGCACCGTTACCCGCCGCCATGAACGCTATGTAGCCGCTCTCGGTGTTGGTGTAGAAATTCATGTCACCGCAGTACAGGGCGCGTACGCCAGCACCCAGTGCATCGCAATTTGAGCGCAGTAACTGCACGCCGGCGAGACGAGAATCCACATTCGTAGTGCCCGTGGAAGCCTTCAAGTGCGATCCATACACGTAGAAACGCGCGGCGGTTGATGTGTAGCCGTTCAACTGGAAGAGCCAGCGATCGGAGTCTCGACTTCCACCCGTTGGCAAGTCCACATGCGCCGACGGAATTTCGGTCATCAAGTCTGTTCGATAAATCACTGCCTCGGCACCACTCACTCCGTCTTGACCAGCGCCGGTGTAGGTGGCAAGCGCGTAGGTGTAACCCGCCGGCGCTGCTTGATTCACCAGGGCCAAGAGCGGCGCCGCATCCGTGGTGTGCACTTCAGAGAACTGGAAGAGCGCGACGGGTGCCGCGTAACCCGCAACGTTATCTGTGTGACATGAAGCGATCACCGCCTTCAGTGCCACCTGATCACCCGCGAGACCCGTGCAGTTATAAACAACCACACGCAGTTGCGCGTCGGCTTGCGAGGCAATCGCCAACATGCCGCCAACGACACTGATGACGATCCAACGGGAGAAGCGTCCGAGAACGGGATCGGTGGTGCGGGGCATATAGAGAACAATATCCCGGAAGACACCCAATTCAATACCCAACTTGGTCGGATTGGGCGCAGTACCCTGCGCGACCCCGGATTTGTGGTCCCGGAACCACGCTAGACACCTCACCGCAACGGAGAAATGCATGCGCTTCGCCACCATTGTCACCCTGATTGCCGCCACCCTCGCCTTCGCCCCTGCGGCTCGCGCCCAGCAGGTGGAGCCCGAAGTCTTCACACTTCCCAACGGTATGAAGTTTCTGCTGGTGCCGCGACATGACCAGCCGAACACCGTGGCGGCTGGCTGGCTGGCCAAGGTGGGCTCCGTCAACGAGCGCCCTGGCATCACCGGCATCAGTCACTTCTTTGAACACATGATGTTTAAGGGCACCGACGCCATCGGCACCCGCGACTCCGCACGCGATGCCGACTACCGCGCTCGCCAAAAGGCGATCCGCGACAAGATCAACCAACTCACTTGGAGTGCACAGTACGACAGCTACTTCAAGGGAAGCATCGCCGACGCATGGGATGCCAAGAACGACACGCCGGAACTTGCACGCCTGCGTGCAGAGTTGAAGTCGCTGATGGACGAGCAGCAAGGTAAGGCCGGCGACGCGGAAATCAAGCAGCTTGAAGTTGAGCTTGCSAAGACCGACGC
>NSIA01000005.1 GCA_002737585.1 Planctomycetaceae bacterium
TTCGACAAGATCTACACGGCCGCCGGTGGCACGGGCATGAATGCCTTCACGAGTTACGACCTCACTTTCTACTTCATCAATGTGCCCAGCAATAAGTTTGAGCTGTGGGCTTGGATGGAGAGCGATCGCCTCAACAACAGCGTGTTCCGCGAGTTCTACAGCGAGCGCGATGTGGTGCACGAAGAGCGCCGCCTGCGCACGGAAAGCACGCCAACTGGCGTATTTCAAGAGCAGTTCGACAGCATGTTCTGGATGGCCAGCCCATATTCGTGGCCGGTGATCGGCTGGACCAGCGACCTCAACAGTTACAGCATGGATGAGGCGATGAAGTACTGGAACACCTACTACCGCCCCAACAATCTTGTTGGCATCATTGTGGGTGACTTTGATCCAGCMGCCGCTAAGAAGACCATCAGTACSTATTTCAGCCGACTGGAGCCAGGCAAAGTTGCACCGCCACCAGTGGTGACGCTTGAACCAAAGCAAGGCGCAGAGATGCGCATGATCGCTGAAGCTGAAACGCAGCCACAGGTGGAGATCCGCTACCACACCGTTGGCTTCCAGCACAAGGATTCGTATGCGCTGGATGTCATGAGTTCSATCCTCAATGGTCGCACTGGYCGTCTGTACAAGGACATGGTTGAGGGCACCAAGGTGGCAAGCAGCGCCGGCGCGCAGCAAGACTCGCGTAAGTACGCCGGAGCGTTTTCATTTGAGGCCGAGACCAAGGGTGAATCCACTCCGGTGCAGTTGGAGGAAGGCTGGTACGCAGAACTGAAGAAGTTGCAGACCGAAGCAGTCCCAGCGGAAGAGTTGCAGAAGGTGAAGAATCAGGCAATGGCGGACAGCTATCGCCGGTTGCAGAGCAACTTCTTCCTACTCATCCAGTTGGCACAGGCTGAGGCCCTTGGTGACTGGAGCGAAATCAACAAGGAAAGCGCCAAAATTCAGGCAGTGACTGCCGAAGACATCAAGCGTGTTGCTACTCAATACTTTGACAAGACCAATCGTTCGGTAGCCACATACACCCGCAAGGCGGGCGCAACGATGGCGGCTGATCCAGAATTGGCGGCACTGCCGGGCCCGATGCAGGGCATGGCACGTCAAGCCGCCAAGAAGATCGGCGAAGAGAAGGATGCAGACAAGTTGAAGGAAGGTCTGACGCAGTTGCGTGACCAAGCAGCACAGGTGCCACCGCAAATGGCACCCGTGATGGAGTACCTCATGAAGAAGATGGAAGCGCGGATTACTGAGTTGGAGAAGTCCGCCAAGTGAAGTGCTGCACTGCATCACCCGCCAGACATACACAGGAACACACCATGAAGAACATCGCCACTATCGCCCTCCTTGCCGCCAGCGCAACGTTTGCTGGATGTGCATCACCGCAGAACACTGCCACCACGAAGGAAGGCAACGCCGATACCAAGGCTGTTGCCAAGGCAGGCACTCCGTCCGATGCCAAGACCGATGCCAAGACCGTTCCCATGGCTGATTTGCAGCCAGCAACGAAGGTCAAGGCGGATGCCGCCGCTACTGCCCCAGCCGCTTGGGTTGCAGACAAATCCGCCAAACTTCCGGCTCGCCCGGAAGAGTTGAAGTTTGCCGCGCTTGATTTCACTCCGCCCAAGGCGAAGGACTTCCGACGCACGCTGCCCGACGGCACTTCCGTCTACATGGCACCGAGCAAGGAGTTTCCGCTGGTGTCACTCACGCTGACCTTTAAGGGCGGACAGTGGCTTGATCCCAAGGACACGCCTGGACTCACCGCAGTGATGGCGGCGATGACGCGTACCGGCGGCACCGCCACCATCAAGCCTGCAGACTTGGACGAGAAGCTGGACTTCCTTGCCACCAATGTTGGCGTGAGCGGTGGCCAAGGCGCAGTGATTGCAAATATGAACACGCTGAGTTCGAACCTCGATCAGAGCATGACGCTCTTCTTCGACCTGTTGCGCAATCCGGGCTATGACCAGGATCGCCTGAACATCATGCGCGGCCAAGCAACGGAAGGCATGAAGCAGCGCAACGACGAGGCTGGACAGATCCTCGGTCGCGAGTGGAAGTACCTGATCTTTGGCGAAGACTGCTTTGAGAGTCAGCAGGCCACCAAGGACGGCTGGGATGCCATCACCGTGGACAAGTTGCGTGCGCAGCACGACAAGTTGATTCAGCCGGGCAACGTCATCATCTCCGTCACCGGTGACTTCAATCCCGATGACATGATGAAGCGCCTTGCGGCAGGAATGGACGGTTGGAAGCGCGGCGATATGGCCGTAAATCCACCGGCGCCAACCAACGTGTTTAAGCCGGGCGTGTACCGCGTTGCCAAGGACATTCCACAGGGCAAGGTGCGCATTGGTCGCCGCAGTATTCAGCGCGACGATCCGGATTACTTCAGCGCCGAGATGATGAATGAGATTCTTGGCGGTGGTGGTTTCACGAGCCGCCTGATGAGCAACATTCGGTCCAACGAAGGCTTGGCATACAGCGTCGGTTCACGATTCGAAGCAGGYGTGTACTACCCGGGTCAGTTTGCCGGCGCGTTTGAATCGAAGAACGGAACCGTGGCGCTYGCCGTGAAATTGATGCGCGAAGAATTCAAGCGCATGCAAGACGAGCCAGTCAGTGCCGAAGAACTGGAAATTGCCAAGAAGAGCTTTATCGAGGCTTTCCCTGGTCAGTTCTCCAGCAAGGACGCAACGCTGGGCATCTTTGTTGCGGATGAATGGACTGGTCGCGACCCGGAATACTGGCAGCGCTATCGCGATTCCATTCAGAAGGTGACCGCCGCTGATATTCAGCGGGTTGCTAAGAAGTACCTCAACTTTGACGACATGGCGGTGATGGTGGTCGGCAAGTGGGATGAAATTGCCCCAGGCGACCAGACCGGCCGCGCCAAGATGTCTGAGTTCTTCGGTGGCAAGAGTATGGAATTGCCGCTGCGCGATCCGATGACGATGAAGCCAATGGACACACCAACGCAGAGCGACTCTGCGCCGGCTCCGAAGTCATAAAGAGCTTGGTGTGAGTTCCGAGGTCTCAATCCTCGGGCTTGAACCGAGTCCGATTGCAACAGCGCCACAGTGAACGCTTCGCGCGCTCATTGTGGCGCTGTTGCTTTGAACTGCACACCGTTGATGGCGGACACGCGACCAGCAGTCACTTGAGCGGCGATGTCACTGATGTAGACGGTGGGATCA
>NSIA01000006.1 GCA_002737585.1 Planctomycetaceae bacterium
CGAACGGCGCGGTGGTGCTGACTGGCCCCGCTGCCAACTACCCGCACGAGCGACTGCCGATGCCGGGTTCGCGTGGGCTGAAGACTGGCTATTTCCAGACGATTATTCCGCTGCCATTCTTTCCGAATGCAAGCGAGCTTGAGTATCTGCCGGGGCCGACGGGCTTAGAAAACCTGCGCACGCTGGCGATTGCGCGCTTGATGCTCGACAACTTCCCGCACGTGAAAGCGTTCTGGATCATGCAGACGTTGCCGATGGCACAGCTTGAGTTGCAAGCGGGCGCTGACGACATTGACGGCACCGTGGTGTGGTACGACATCACCAAGGCGGTCGGCGAAGGTAATCACCAAGAGACCAGTGTTGGTGATTTGGCACGCGCGATCCGCGAGGCAGGGTTTACGGCGGTGGAGCGCGACACGGTGTATCGACGCGTGGAGCGCGATGCGAAGACGGGGGCTTGGCAGTCGGCGGGGGCGTAATTGGGGACAGGGGTGAACGGCACCTATTTGCCGCGGATGGCCCAGCCGAGTTCGGGCATCTTCAGAAGACGCGCGGCAGCCATGTAGGTAACGATGCCAAGACCCGCAAGGACGAGCGTGGCAGCCACACTCCAGAGCCAGGTGTCATGACCACTGAACGCCAGGGATGCAAGGCCGGCGACGCCTGCCATGGCGACACTCGCTGCAATCGTGCGCGCGAATGAAGCGCGTGTTTCGCGATCCATGATGATGCCCATGCGCTTGTGCATGATCCGCGTCATGATGATGATCTGCACGATGGCGGCAATCGCCGTACTGAGCGCCAGTCCACCGACACCGAGCGGGGTCCAAATCAGAATCATGTTCAAGGCGAAATTCAGCGCCACCATCCAGATGCTGACTTTCACCGGGGTGACRCTGTCGCCCAATGCGTAGAACGCGCGCGTGGAAAGTTGCTGCATGGAATACGCCCAAATGGCTGGCGCGTACATCGCCAGCACGAATCCCACCTTCTGCACATCTTCGTGACTGAACTGGCCGCCTTGGAATATCGCAGCMGCAAGCGGTTCGCGCACCAGCACCAAGCCAACGCTTGCGGGGAAGCCAATGAAGAAACTCAGCCGCATGCCGCGGCGCAGCGTTGCCATGAATCGATCAGGGTCGTTCGACTCGCGTGACAGTGCAGGGAAGATGGCCGTAGCAATTGCTACGCCGAAGACGCCGAGCGGGAATTCGTAGAGGCGCTGGCCGTAGCTCAAGATAGTCATGCTGCCAGGCGGAAGCGGATAGTCCACGCCAAAGATGGTGGGTCCAACCATCGTTTGATAGCTAGCAACCAAGCCATCGACAAAGGTATTCACTTGGAAGATGCCAAGACCCAAGAGCATGGGGAGTGCTTTGTAAAGCACCTCCTTCATGTGCGGCCAACTTGGCTTCATGTCAAAGTGCGGTCGAATGCGGTAGTGGCGCAGTGACCACAAACTCCACAGCAACTGCAACATGCCCGCAACGATCACGCTCCACGCCACCATCTGGATGTGCGGCACTGGCTCCACATGCTCGGTCATGCCTGTATTCACCGCGTAGTAACTTCCGTAGAACGCAGCGGCCACKATGGTGACATTCAGAATGATCGGGCTGGCCGCGCTCGGTCCAAACTTACCGTGCGTCTGCAACATGGCGCCGACCAGCGCAACTAAACATACAAGCGGCATGTATGGCAGCATCACCATCAAGAGCTGAATGCCAAGCATCGGCGATGCGCTCATGTCTTGGATGAAGTACAGGGCGATTTCACCAACGATGGTCACGCCGGAGAGCAGCACCGCCAGCAGCGCCAGCATCAGCCCGGCAAACTGCCGTGCGGAGTCCGGATGGTCACGGTCAAGCTTGGTGTAGACGGGCAGGAACGAGGCAGTGAGCGCGCCCTCGCCGAATAAGCGGCGGAACAGGTTGGGAACTTGGAAGGCGAAGTTGAAAGCGTCCATCACCGCGCCAGCGCCGAAGACGCGGGCCAGCAGCGCGTCCCGGGCGAAGCCCGTGATACGGCTGACGAAGGTGAGCACCGTGAAGGTGCGAGCGTGGCGTTCGAATCCTCGACCCATGGTTGTGCGCGCGGCGGTCGGCGCGGTTACCTTGTATCGGATAGATGCGACGCATAACGACAGCCATCGCCCTGCTTGCCGTCTCCGCTACCGCACTCTGGGCGACGGGATGCAGCACCGAGCCGGACAGCGTGCTGCAGTCCGACTTGCCACAGATTCCTGGAATGACTCCGCGCGACAGTTCCGGCCTGCGCCAGTCCGAAGGGCGGGTCACCGCGGGTCAGTTCTCATATAAGGGCCCGATCAGCAATTTGAATGCTCGCGCCAACGAGACCATGGCGCGATTTGATCAGGCTGGTTGGAAACTCTCTTCACAGACGTTGAGCGCATCGACCGCCAATCTCATCTATCGCAAGGACAACCGCACTGTCCGSGTGGAGATCATTCARAACGGCGTGCAACCGAAGATGTCGACGGGCGTGCTGACGGTGACATCGGACCCCGTGCCGGTCAGCGGTTGAACCACCGCAACACGGCTTCGGACGCAAGCGTGCCACTTCGAACGGCGCCATCGATGGAGCCGTCGGTCACGTGGTCGCCGGCAACAAACATGCCGTCATCAATCTCAGTSGATGGTCGCGCGTGGATATCTGCGGTGTGCTGCCGCGGCAAGGCGCGCACAATGCGATCCGTGCGCAGTAGACGCCAGCCGCGCATGGCACCAGTGCCAAACCATCGCTCCATTTGCACCACCATGCGTGCGCTCACACTGGACATGCTTTCCGCTGCCCAATCCACCTCCACCATATTGAGGGCAATGAGCGACTGTCCAGCCGGCGCGTATTCAGGTGCAACGCTGGAAAGGCAGGCCGCGTGATTCACTGGGCCATCGCCGGTGCCGTCCAGAAAGAGSGTSGGTTGGTGCAGCGGCGCGGGCAATCGCCCAACGTCGCAGGCCCAATAGAACGTGACGTTGG
>NSIA01000090.1 GCA_002737585.1 Planctomycetaceae bacterium
TCGCCTTCAGTGAGCGAGTGCAAWCCCCGCGCTGAAATTTTATCAAGGATGCGATTGACTTCAGTACTGGTGGCGGATCCTTGCACGTTGCCGCGCTTCACTGCAACGCGCGCACGTGCCACCTTGCTGGTYGGGTCGTATTGGCCAAGGAAGTCAAAGAAGCCATGCAAGTGATTCGGGTTACGAACAAGCCAGAACCCAGCGAGCGCGCCACCGATGTGCGCTGCTTCACCACCGGCATTTGTCCAACCGAAGATGACCGCAAGCAATGCAAATCCAAGCAAACCGTAAGCCAAGACACCCAAGCGCATGGGGATGACAAAGAACAGCAATACGGTGGCGTTCGGTGCCAGGTATGCAGCAGCCATGATCACACCAAAGACGCCAGCTGATGCGCCGACCAGCATGGTGTTTGGATCATTGAAGAGCAGTCCAGGCAGATGGAACGATGGTCCGAACGCTGCTTGACTACCGATCGCGAGACCATTGAGAATCAGGTACATCAGGGCGCCAGCAATGCCGCACAGCAGATAGAACGCCACATAGCGCTTCTTGCCGAGGTAATTCTCAACCATGCCGCCAAAGAAGAACAGCGTCATCATGTTGAAGAGCACATGATTGAGGTTGGCATGGAGGAATTGGAATGTGACGAACCGCCACACTTCAAAGCCGGAGACCCCCAGCACCGGATCCGAGGCGTACACAGCACGCGCGGTGGAGAAGTATCCAAAGCGGGTGAGCGGTCGTTCCTTGCGGTAGTCCACCTCGGCAACTACGTTGTCGCGGCCCAAGACTGCGTAACCGCGTGCCACGCCTGGTGCGACGTCGACTGGCTTGGTGAGTGCAAATTCGCTGCGGTCGATCTGGCGGATTTGTTCCGCAGACGCGCCTGGCATCAGTTGGCTTGCTACCGGCTCGTTGGTCCACGGCAGAAATCCCTCGATCACGAACACTGCCACGCAGATGGCAATGATCCACGTGGTGGCCGACCAACCCGCTGCGCGCGCATAGGCGGGTGGCGTTCGAGCGTCGGGTCGGTAGTACGGTCGGTCCTGGATGCCCATGGTTTGAATGGGGAACGATATCGCAAAGCCGTGGCGCGCTGCGGGTGGTTAGCGCTGCGATCCGCCGCGGCGGCGATCGGTGGCGCGCGCAAGCGTGGCGCGCTCGGTTGCCGAGAGTCGATCGGCACCTTCGCGGGCGATCTTCTCCAAGATGAGATCGACTGCGCGGTCTTCAGCGGCGCGTGCCTGGCGTTCCTGCTCGGCCGTTTCACGCTCGGCGCGCACCTCGCGCGACTCACGCTCTTCGGGTTCATCGTGATTGCCCATCCATGACGGRCGCGCCGCTGCCACGGAGTCMCCGGCTCGTAGGCGCCACAAGATAAATGCGGCGAAACCGGCGCAAGAAATTGCCACGGTCAGCAGCGTGCCAAGGTCACGCACGATGGCAACCAGGCCAGCGGTTGCTGCCGTGGCGAGCGTGGCAGCCGCCGCAATCCGCGGGGTGTCATATTCGCCGCGCCGGCGCAAGATGAAGGCTTCCATGACCCGTCCGCCATCCAGGGGCAACATGGGGAGCAATGACAAGAGTGCCAATTGCACGCCAGTCCAATGAGCAATCCACAGGGCATCGATCCACCAAGAGTGCGGATTACTGAGCCAGGATGCGGAGATTGGGTCCGGGAGTCCCGCGCCAATCCAGTCCCCGGTGATGGTTCCAAGCGTGATTCCCATGGCAGCAAATGCCACCGCCGAAACGGCCGTTCCCACCGCTGCGGATAG
Source organism: Planctomycetaceae bacterium (assembly GCA_002737585.1). GTDB lineage: Bacteria > Planctomycetota > Phycisphaerae > Phycisphaerales > SM1A02 > UBA966. The sequence continues at coordinate 1,785 of NSIA01000090.1, forward strand.
GAGCGCGGCGAGCCAACCCGGTGCAGGATCGATGCCTTGCAGGCTGCCGAGCGGCCACAGGACCACGTCTTCCGCGGAGCCGCCCGAGGCACGCACGACCAACGCTCGCACCAGTTCGCGCAGAAACACCAACACGAAGAGTGCGCCAACCGCCATGCCCACCGTGCTAGCACCGTGGACCGATGATTCTTCTACGGGTCCGTACGAGCCCCGCAATACCACCACCAGCGCGTACACGATGAAGGTGAAATGCACCCGAAAGTGGATGCCGGCGATCGGGAACAACGGCAACGACCACGCCAACGGGTTCGAAGCGGAGGGTGCCGATCGTTCCCACGTCATGAGCGTGCCTCGCGGGACATCATGGCGTTGCTCCGGCGCCGGAAGCTCCATGTTTCCACAGGGTAAATGCGCCGAGGGTCTTACCGTCAACCAACTCGCCGCGGGCGATCATGCTCTGCAGGTCCGCGACCGATCGAGTGACCACTTCAATTTGCTCACCCACTTCAAGGCGTTGCGGAACGGGCGTGAGACCGGTTGCCTCAAAGACGTACATGCGCTCATCAGCAAAGCCGGGACTGGTAAAGAAGACGCCAACCGGGCGAATGCACGCGGCGGTGAAACCAGTCTCTTCCTCCAGTTCACGCGCCGCCGCCAGTACGGGGTCTTCACCGGGCTCTAACTTTCCGGCACAGAACTCATCAAGCCAGACGCCAACAGCCACGCGCCAGTTACGGATCATGACCAGCCGGCCGTCATCGAGTACCGGAATGACCGTGACGGCGCCGGGGTGACGAACAATATCGCGAACGATGACTCGACCGGCGTCGTCGCGGAACGTCACACGTTCAACGGCAAACACGCTGCCCCGGTGGATGGGGGTTCGGTCATAGGCAACACGGGGAGGCGGCAGGCCAGAAGATCCGTCCATGGGTTGTACGGAATCGTACGCGAGTGCCATTGCCGTCCGGCGGCGGGTCGGGGATGATGCGCGGATGGAAGTCCTCTGTCTGCCAATCGCTCGCCTCGCGGGATGTCGCTCATGATGAACTTTGACGAACGCCCCTCCCGGCGTGAYTTTGCGCTGGGTGCGACAGCRATTGGCGCGATTGCGGGTGTTGCCGCCCTGCTCTTGGCGTTCGGGAAACTGCAGCCACTCTTGGAGCGCCGCTTTCCGGTGATTGTGGAAACCAACGGCGCGCAGGGAGTGCGACCGGGGAGCCTGGTCACGCTGAATGGCGTCACCGTCGGCGCGGTCCGCGACGTGGCGGTTGATCCCGCGTGGCACCCACCCGTGCACATCACGATCGAACTACGTCCCGATGCGCGGGTTCCGGCGGACGCTGATATTCGCCTGTCGGAATCCCTGGTTGGCGGATCTGCGGAAGTGGCGTTCCGCGTTCGTGCCGATACCGACGCGGGCGCCATGCTCCTTGCAGCCACTGAGCCGCCGATGCGCGTGCGTGGCGAGAGCGTGAGTTTGCAGGAACGACTTGATGGCGCGCTGGTGGGAGCGCAAGCTGCCATTGACCGCGCGCAGGTCTGGCTGGACGATGAACAATTGCGCGCTGATGTGAAGGGCGCGGTCGGTCGAGCCAATGTGTTGTTTGATGAAG
>NSIA01000091.1 GCA_002737585.1 Planctomycetaceae bacterium
GCTGATAGCGGCGTGCGATTGCGCGAGGCGCTCGATCAAGCGAATTTGCTCTTGCTACAGATTCGCGAGAAGGGTCTGCAGATCAAGGTGCCGTGATTGACGCGTGGTCTGGATCACGCGAACCACGGGTGCCATGAAACACACGAAGCCCGGCGCGGTGCCGGGCTTCGTGGAAAGTTTCATGGTGTGTTACGGTTCTCAATCAACCGTCACCGAGTGCAAACGAACGAGCCACTTACTTACTTGCACTGACCGGAGCAACGGTCGCCTTGCGACTACTTGACGTGGTCGAAGATGACTTACTGGCAGTGCCGGACTTCGTGGTTGATGCAGCCGATGCACGGCTGGCGGTTGCCTTGGTTGCATTGACCTTGCCTGCAGCCGCTGGAGCGTTCATCGGAGCCTCGGTCTTCATGGCGGCAGCGTCGGAATTTGCAGTCTTTGAGGTAACAATCACCTCAACGCGACGGCTCTTCTCCTTGGAAGCCTCTGGGCGATCCGGTCCGAAACTCATGAGGCCCATGTGCGCACCAACGACGCCCTTGCGGTCAAGGTAGCCACGCACTGCAAAGGCGCGCTCAAAGCCGAGGTGATAATTAGTTGGGTACGAACTCTTGCGGATCGGATCGGCATCGGTGTAACCAACAACGATGATCTCACGGTCGCTGAACTTGTTCTTGATGGCGGATGAGACCTTGTCAAGTGACTTGCGAGCAGAGTCCTTGATTGAGGTGCGACCGCTGTCAAACAGCAAGCTATTGGCAATGGTGAGATGAATGTCATCACCCTGAACAGTGGCCTCGACGCCTTCGATTCCTTGGAAGGCGTTCGCGGTGACGCCCGATGCTGCAACCTCGGTGGATGGAACAGCAGCAGTCTGCTTGCAGGCTTCGAGCTGCGATTGCAGATCTGATGTTTGCTGCTGAGCACGCGCGAGCTGCTCGCCAATATCTTGCAGACTGTTGTTCTTGTCTTCGAGCTGCTTGGTGAGCGTCTCGTTCTGGGTCAGCAGTTCGGCCTGCGCGAGTTTCTGCGAGTCGTTGCAACCAACGAGGACCGACACAAGCGCGAGCGCTGGGACGGCAATAATGCGAGTAAATGTCATTGAGCTGAATCCTTTCAAATGGTTCGTGACTGCACCCGATGGCTAACCGTCGGACCGCGCATCCTTGCGAGGTGACGGCATTGCACTCGACCCGGGAGCCACTGTAAAGGGCTTGGAAGGCATTTTTATTGAATTGTTAGCACAGGGAGAGCCGTCGCGGACCGTGCCTAGCTTGGCGATCCCGGGCGAGCCAGCAGCAGGAACGCCCCCACCAAGACCACCACAAATGCCAAGAGCCTCAGGATCCGCGAAAGTGCTGTTCGTGGACCGGATTCTTCCTCGAATCCAGCGCCTGATACGGCACTGCCGACCACGCAACACGCCACTAAGACCCCTGCGACGACTGCACCCGCTCCGGGGCGCATGTGAGCCGCCAGAATCCATGCCACCACGGCGGACACCATCAAGATGATTGACGCCGCGGCTGCAATTCCGCCCGTCTTGCGCGCGGCCCAGGCGGACACAGCGGCACCGATCGCCAAGACGGAAGCAACCGCTAGCGCACCGCTTGGATCGTTGCGTGCCCAACCTCCCAAGTGCGCCATGGTTGCCAGACCAGCAACCACCGCCGTTGCAACGATCGGCTTCAGAAAGAATGCCGCGAACGACCCGATAGCGAGTGACGGTCCAAACGGCATGCGCATTGGCGCCTTGCGGAACAGATTGCCAAGCCACCACGCCAGGCCAACGAACGGCGCGATGACAAATCCAATCAGCGCCACGCGCCACCCAAACACCGCCCCCACGCACGACATGAGGTGCACATCACCGAGCCCAAGCGCCTCGGTATCAAGAAGCACGGTGGCGATGATTCGGAGCGCCCACACCACACCGCCGCCGATGACAAATCCAGCTGCGACCGCAAAGATCGCGCCGACTGCGGGGTGCATTTCAGCGGGCGCACCAAGGTGATTTGCAACGACCCAACCGACCGCCCCCAGCAGTACCGCCGGGCCAACAAAGGCCACTTCCTTGATCATCTCGCGGCGCGCATAGGGATAGTCAGCGAAGACATCGCCCTCGCTTTCGGCATAGTCGCCCCAGTCCTCAAATGACCGGGGCAAGATCCCAGCGACCAGCAGAATCCGTGAGATGGCCAACCCACCAACGGCGCCGATCGCAGCACCGCATACAGGCCAGGCGGGCGCGAGCGCCGGAAAGGGATGACTGAAGTCGCGCGCTAGCAGCGCGGCGATCGGCCAAGCAATCAATGCCACTACCGAGGCCCATCTTGGAATGGCAATCGGTATCAAAAAGGTGCGCGCGTCACACATGGTCATCGCCACCAAGGCGCCAGTGCCCCACAGCACTGCTACCAAGGCAGGAAACGCAGCGATGACCCCCTGGGCTCGCCACCAACCTTCGCCCACCGAATACCAGAAGTCTGCGGAACTTGGCAGAAAGAGCACGGCATAGATGGCGACAAACAGAAGCCCCATCAGTAACTCGCTCAGCACATAGCGCACCGGAATGTGCACCGAGCACGCCGAGCATCGACCGCGCAGCAGCACATACCCAACGATCGGCATGTTCTGATACCACGGCAGGCGAAAGCCACAGACCGGGCAACGCGAAGGCGGCGAAATCACGCTCAACCCCGCCGGCATGCGGTACGCCACCACGTGAATGAAGCTGCCCGCGCATGCACCGAATGCAAACATGAACACCATGTTGACGATCGTCGGGAGCGCAATCGTAAAGTCGTTCATGCTTCCCATGGTGATTGATTCCCTCTCAACGCAGCCGCGCCGCGACCAACCATCATCGGTCAGAACGGCGCGTCCGCTTGCGCGGGCTTGGCATCTGCATCAAGTTGCTGGCCAGAAATAGCCTCGATGCGCTGCTCGGCGCTATCCAGAACTTGCCGACAACGACGGACCAAGGCGTCGCCACGTGCATATTCGCGCAGGCTGTCTTCAAGGACCGTTTCGCCCTTCTCCATGCGGTCAATGATGGCTTCGAGTTCTTCGATGGCCTCTTCGTAACTCATGGCGGCCACCTCGGCATCGAGCGCGGGGTCGGCGGGCGGCTTACTGACGGATTTGCGTGGTTGCTTGCTCATGCGTGTGTGCTGACTAGTAAAGAGATTACCCGGCAGGCGGATCAAAGAGGCTTGGCGCCGCGGAAACGCCGGGAGAAATCACCCGCGATCGCACCGTGCCGTCGACCAGATGCGATTCGATTTCCTGACCAGGCCGCGTATCGGCGGCACTGCGAATGAGCGTGCCATCCGCCGCAAAGGTCAGCGACCAACCGCGCGCGAGGGTTTCGCCCGGTCCCAACAGGCGCAATTGTCGATCGGCACCCGTCAGTTGCGAGCGCAAGTCACCGATGGTTCTACGTGCGGCGCTGTGCAGCCGCGCATCAAGACCAAAGAGACGCTCGCGGGCAGCGGCGTGTCGAGCGGCGGGACGGTGGCGCTCAAATCGAGTGCGAGCGTCGGACAGGCGGTGGCGCGTACTGTTGATCCGCGCGCGGGCAGCCAACGCCAGGCGTGCCACACTGCGTAACAGCGCAGCACGGTGCAGATCAATGACCGCACTGGGCGATCGGAACATGGTGTGTCGGGCGTGCGACTCCACGGTTCGACGCAGCTCATGAATTCTCCGGCGCATCAAGAATTGCAGACGGTCGTGCAGATGATCGGTCTGCTGCGTCATGCCCTCACTATCTGGAAGCAGCGCCATGACCGCGGCTGTGGGCGTGGAGGCGCGCTGGTCTGCCACCAATTCAATGATGGTGGTGTCGGATTCGTGACCGATGGCGGCGACCACCGGTGTAGTAGCACGGAACACCGCGTCCGCCACGATTCGCTCATTAAATGCCCACAAGTCTTCCAGGCTTCCACCGCCGCGGGTGACGATCATTGCATCAATTCCCAGTTCATCGGCACGCCGATCGACGGCATCAATGGCACGGGCAATCGCGGGCGCAGCAGCATCGCCCTGCACTGGAACATCAACCACCAGGATGCGCACGAACGGTGCTCGCAGGCGGGCGGTGCGCAGAACATCCTGCAGCGCGGCGCCGGTGGCGCTGGTGATGACAGCAATCGCGCGCGGGTAATCCGGGAGCGGACACTTGCGCGCTTCGTCAAAGTAGCCCTGTTCGCGCAACGTTCGGCACAGCTCTTCGTAACGCTGCTGCAGTGAGCCTTCGCCAACACGCTCGACGCGAGTGACTACCAACTGCGTGCGACCGCGTGGACCCCAATGCGTTGGATCACCCGTCAGAATCACCTGCATGCCGTTTGCTGGCGTGATGGTGCTGCGCGCATTGGCACTGGCCCACATCACGCATTCAAGTTGGCTCTTTTCGTCCTTGAGGGTGAAGTACCAATGTTCGCGATGCGTGAAATTGGAAACCTCACCCACAATGCGCTGGCGACCCGCCGATTCAACGGCGCGTCGAATGACACTGCTCGCCTCGGTGACCGTGATGGGTGGCGGCACGGCGGTGGACGAAGCGCCAGAAGTGGCAGCAGACGTGGCGGTTCCGTCGGTCGGTGCGGCACCTTTGGGTGGATCAAACAGTCCACCGCGCGCTCGTTTGGGATCAAAGGGCACTCTCGACACGACCGATACGATACGGTCGCTTAAGGCAGCGCATGAAGAACACCGAACTTCGGCCATCAACTCCTATTGAGGCGTTCCCCGGCGTGGGACCGCAGGTGGGTCGTTCGTTTCGACACCTTGGTCTGGCCACCGCGGGCGACCTGCTCCGGCACTTTCCGATGCGCTACGAGCACGACCGCGGCGAGCGAACCGTGGCGGACCTGATCGAACTATGCGAACGCGGCGAGAGCCCCATTGCGGCCTTGCGCGTGGAGGTTGCCTCGGTTCGGCATACGCCGCGGCCGAAGCCGCGCTCAGAGGCAACCTTTGAAGACGACACGGGCACCGTGCGTGCGGTCTGGTTCCACGCGCCGTGGATGCGGCAGAAACTGCATCCTGGAGCGAAGGGAGTCATTCAAGGCCAAGCGAAACTGCGTGGCAAGTACTTGGAACTGACCAATCCGCGCTGGGAGCCTGAGGGCGCGGTGGAAATTGCGCCACGCTCGGAGCGACTGCGGCCGATTTACCCAGCCAGCGAGGAGATCGGCAGCGCGCAGATTGAGCGCGCCATGGTTCCGGCTTTGGCCGGACTGCTAGCGCAGGTGGAGGATCCGCTGCCGGCTGAGTACCGCGCCTCGCGAGCGCTGCCGCCGCTCTCTGAGTGCTATCGACGCATGCATGCGCCGCAAGATATGGACGAACAGCGCGAGGCGCGGCGCCGGTTGGCGTTTGAAGAATTGCTCCTTCTGCAACTGGGCGTCATGATGAAGAAGCGCCAAATGCGGGAGGGAGCGAAAGCAGCTTCAGTTCCGGTGACGGCGGCGGTGGACGCGCGGATCCGGTCACGATTTCCGTTTGTATTTACCTCCGAACAAGACCGTGCGTGCGCGGAGATTGCTGGTGATATTGCCGGCGTGATCCCCATGAATCGTCTGTTGCAAGGAGACGTTGGCAGTGGCAAGACCGCAGTGGCGCTCTATGGAATGTTGGCAGCGGTGGCTGCGGGCGGCCAGGCAGCGATTGTGGCGCCAACGGAGTTGCTTGCGGAACAACACGGCGCGTCGATCGGTCGCTTTCTTGCCGGAAGTGACGTGCGCGTGGAGTTGCTGACGGGCAGTTTGGGTGCTGCGGCGCGGCGCGCGGCGCTGGAGCGGATCGCAACGGGTGAAAGTCAGATTGCGGTTGGTACGCATGCTCTGCTCTTGGAAGGCGCGGTGTTTCGGAACCTTTCACTGGCGGTGATTGATGAGCAGCATCGGTTTGGCGTTGAACAACGCGCGGCCATGCGCGCCAAGGTTGCCCGCGAAACCGGCGAAGTGCCGCACATCTTAGTGATGACTGCCACGCCGATTCCGCGCACACTTTCGCTCACTGTGTTCGGCGACCTTGATGTTTCAGTGATACGAACTCGGCCAGCCGGTCGGCAGCCAGTCACTACCAGGGTGGTTGGTCGCGATAAGGAAACCGAGGTGTACACGTACCTGCGCTCGCGCATTGATGGCGGCGAGCAGTGCTACGTGGTGGTGCCCGCGGTTGAAGAGAGTGCCATCGGGCTCAAGGATGCCGAAGGAACCGCGCGCGCACTATCGGCGGGTGTGTTTGCGGGATTGCGCGTGGGCGTGGTGCACGGCCAACTGGCGCGCGATGATCGCGAAAGAACCATGGACGCGTTTCGGCGCGGCGAACTAGATGTACTTGTAGCAACGGTAGTCATTGAGGTGGGCGTTGATGTTGCCAATGCATCGCTCATGGTGGTGGAACATGCCGATCGATTTGGACTTGCGCAACTGCACCAGTTGCGCGGCCGCGTTGGGCGCGGTGAACGCAAGAGTCTGTGCGTGTTCATTGGCGAGCCAATGACTGACGATGCGCGCAAACGCCTGGATGCCATTGGTAGCACTGATGACGGATTTGAGATTGCTGAACTTGACTTGGCGATTCGTGGACCCGGGGAACTGTTCGGCAGTCGCCAGAGCGGCCTTCCGCCGTTCAAAGTGGCCGACCTGATGCATGACATGGAATTACTGCGTCTTGCGCGCCGCGATGCCAAGGACTGGATCGAACGGGACGGCGATCTCAGCGCGCCGGAACATCGCTTGCTACGCCGCAAACTCATGCATTCCTATGGCGGCGCGCTGGGCCTTGCCGATGTGGCGTGATAGTGTGTGAAATTGCGCCGTGAAGCGCCACTGCGAGTGCCGTAAGTGACGGTATCGGGCGTAGACTTCCGTCCCTGATGCCAGCACCTGCACTCATCATCCGCGATCTTCGATTCTCGTATCCAGAGGCCGCCTGGGCACTATCGGTGCCGCACTTGCAAGTAGAAGCTGGCGAACACGTTTTGTTGGTGGGCGGCTCCGGGCGCGGCAAGAGCACCCTGCTACAAGTGGTTGCCGGGTTGCGCGAACTGGGGAGCGGATCAGTTGAAGTGGCCGGCATGCGCATGGACACCCTGCGCGGAGCAGCGCGAGACGAAGCGCGTGGGCGCAGTATTGGAATGATCTTCCAGACCTTCAATCTGTTGCACGGATTCACGGCACTTGAGAACGTCTTTGCAGCGCTGATGTTCAGCTCTATGCCAGCAGCCGAACACGAACACCGCGCGCGCACCCTGCTCTCCACGCTTGGAATTGCCAACGCGGACGCTGAGGTGGACCGGCTTTCGGTTGGCCAACAACAACGCGTGGCTGTGGCGCGAGCGCTGGCGGCACGCCCCGCACTTGTGCTTGCTGATGAGCCAACGGCCAGCCTTGACCCAGAAAATACGGAGACTGCCATGGACCTGATCCAGTCAGCATGTCGCGCCGAAGGTGCCGCGCTCCTATGCACCAGCCACGACCCGTCAATGCGCGCGCGCTTTGCGCGGATTGAAACGATTGATGCAATGATTGCAGGAGCAGCGCGATGAGTGCAAAGACCTTGACTGACTGGCAGATCGTCATGCGCAGCTTGCGAGCGCGGCCGCTATCGACATGGATCACCATCGGCATGGTGGCGACCAGCGTTGCGCTCCTCTTGGTGCTGTTTGGCATGCGAACGGCAGCGCGCGGAGCATTCGACCGGGGTTCGGGGAATATTCACTTGCTGGTGAGCGCCGACCCAAGCCCGCTGGTGGCCGTACTCAACGGCATCTTTTATGCCAACGCGCCGTCCAAGCCAATCGCTTGGAGCAAGTATCAATCGATTCGTAGTGCGTTCCCGTATCAGTGGGCGATTCCAACCCAACAAGGCGACAGCTACCGCGGCTCTCCAACGATGGCAACATCGACTGACTTCTTTTCCAAGTTTGAGCCCGTGGCGGGTGAGCCATGGAAGCTTGCAAGTGGGAAGTTCTTTGAGCGTCCCTTTGAGATTGTGCTGGGCGCCGCAGCGGCCAAGTCATCTGGTCTGCGCCTTGGTCAAGAGGTGTTTCTGACCCACGGTTCCGGGGCGAGCCGCGAAGGCAGCGAGCCGGATGAACATGCTGGTCATGTGCACACCGAGTATCCATTCAAAGTTGTTGGCGTACTTGAGCCAACCGGGAGTGCCCATGACCGCGCGCTCTTCATTGACCTTGAATCAAGTTGGATTCTGCACGCCTTCGATCGCCGCGAAAGAGCGGGTATCTCAGGCGTCACTACGGCAGCAGACCTGGAAGACGATGACCGCAAGATAACGGGCATTCTGCTGCGACTGCCAACCCGCCCCGGTAGCGATGCCAGCGCCGCGATGCAGCAGCAGTTCGACACACTGCGGCGCGACACCGCCATCGTGGTAGCGCAGCCTGCGCAACAGATCCAGAAGTTGTTTGAAATTGTTTCCAATGTCGACGGCATATTCATTGGCATGGCAGTGGCGGTATTGATTTCAAGCTCATTGAGCACCATGCTTGCCCTGTACAACTCAATGGCGGCGCGAACACGGCAGATTGCAGTCTTGCGGGTGTTGGGCGCGAGCCAAGGGCGTGTGTTTGGGCTAGTGCTGACCGAAAGTTTGGTCATCACCATGGCCGGAGCGCTTTCGGGGATCGTGCTGGCACTGCTTGGCGGAATCGCAGCGAGCGCGTGGCTCAAGGCATCCATTGGTTTGGTGATTGACCCGACGCTTGACCCACGAAGTACCGTGATCGTCCTTGGTGGTGCGGTGGCGCTCGGTGGCATTGCTGGACTGTTGCCCGCATGGCGTGCGTACCAAGTGCCCGTGGCAGACAACCTTCGACCTGCAGCATGAGGAAGTGGCAATGAACGGAACCAAAATCATTTGGATTGCAGGTGCTTGCCTCGCGGGATTCGCAGTGGTATTGGCGCTGACCGGCAACGGTTCGTCGTCCGTGCAGCCTGCGGGCAGCACACCAGCGATGGCCACCAGCACCGAAGTACCAAGCGCGCCGAGTGCGGCAAGTAGTGCCCCGACCGCCGCGACGGTGAGTTCGTCAACGGGCGCGGCAAGCCCTGCAACGCCCGCGAAAGCAGTTGGCGCAGCTGAGAGCCCGACTGCTAACACGACTGCCGGAGCASAMAAACCACCGGTCGTTCGTGCAGCAGATGCTGTTGACCTGGGTCTTGACCAGGCGATTCACGATGCRAAGGTTGTTCCGGGAAACATCGTGCCCAAGAAGGATGCCAAGACTGGCGAGATGTTGCTCTATGCAGACGGCAAGTATGAGATACGTGGACTCGGTACTCCCGAGTCCCCATACCGGGTCAGCTGGGAGTGCCTGGCAAGCGCATCAGAGAATTACATGCCGCGCCTCCAGGAGCGYGAGATCCCGCAACGGATTGCRCTMCTGCACGGCAAGGTGCTAGAGATTGATGGCTACCAAGCGTTTCCACTGATGGTGAGTGAAACCAAAGAACTGATCGTCATGCTGAATCAGTGGGATGGATGCTGCATCGGCGTTCCGCCCACGCCCTACGACGCCGTTGAAGTGAAGTTGCTTGAGCCAGCCAAGCGCGGGGGTCGACACGCCGCATTTAACTTTGGAGGCGTGCGCGGGACGTTCCGCGTTGATCCATACCTTGTTGAGAATTGGCTGGTTGGCCTCTATATCCTTGACGGCGCCCAGATGGTTGAAGGCGCTCAACCAGAGCTGTAATCCGAACCTCATGACCGATGCGTGCAGAGTCTTGTGCCACGCGATCTGCCTGCCTGCACCCCGTTAATGGAACCCACCATGATTCAAGTATGCCTGACTCTCACGCTTGCGCTTTCGCAGACTCCACCGGTAGTGACCGACGCTACGGCGGTGCCCAACGCAAGTGCGGTGCCTGCCGCGCCTGAGGTGGCGGATGTGTCTGCCGGAACTGCGGCACCCGCCGCGACTGCAGTGCCCGCCGCAACAGCGGCCACCACCACGCCCGCGGAGCGACGAAACACCGCGTCGCTCACTGCCGCCATCGACAGCCTGCGCGCGCGCTGTCCAGCCAATATGGTGGCGTCCAGTATCGGCAACAGCGCCGGTCGACGCGCTATTCCGCTGCTCACACTTTCTGCCGATCCATCCACGGCAGGCGATCGCCCCGCCATCCTGATGCTTGCTGGCATGGACGGTCCGCGCTGGTCCGGTACTGAGGCTGCACTGATTGCCGCCGAGGCGATCGCACGCGATCACGCTGACATGCTCCGCGCGGTGACGGTGTATGTGATTCCACGCGGTAATCCCGATGCTGCGGAAGGATTTTCTACCGACCCGCGCCGCGATTATTCCGGTGACGGCATCGTGCATGACAATGATCGCGACGGCACTCGAGAGGAAGACCGCCCACGTGATCTGAACGGCGACGGACTGATCACGCAGATCCGCGCATCCGCAAATTCCACACCATGGACAGCGCCGACACTGATCGCCGACGCAGCGGAACTGCGGCTACTGCGTGCCCCGGACGCCAAGTTGGGCGAAGTTCCGGTGTACGCCGTTTGGACTGAAGGCATCGACACCGATGGAGACGGCCGCATTGCTGAGGACTGGCTGGGCGGCATTGATCCAGAGCGGAACTTTCCGCATCGGTGGCCAGAGTTTGAAGACGAAGCGGGCTCGTACCCGTTGATTGCACCGGAAAGTAAGGCGATTGCTGACTTTGTCATGTCGCACCCAACGCTCTTTGCTGCGTTTGTATTGGGTCGCCATGACACGGTGATCAATGTCCCAGACGGCAAGGCGCGCACGGCGGGCGGAGTGCCGGTGATGCTTGACGAAGCCGATGTTGCAACGTTTGCAGAACTTGCAAAGTCATGGCGCGAACTGAGCGGCCAGAAGCGAGCTGATGCGCGTGATAGCGGCGGAAGCTTTGTGGCGTGGATGAACGCTCAACGTGGCGTGCCAACATTTGCTTCAACGTTGTGGGGTCGTCCGGATGCTCCGGCGCCGGAAGCGCCCAAGCCCGCAGACGCCCCGAATGTAGACAAAGCGGCAGACAAGAAGGCGGACAAGAAAGACGCCCCCAAGCCAGCCGACGCGGAAGCAGCAGCCTGGCTTGAATACAGTGACCGCGTGTGCAACGGCGCAGGGTTCGTCCCGTGGACTCGCATTGATCACCCGCAATTGCGCAACGTTGAGGTGGGCGGATGGGTGCCTGGTTTCCGTGAGAACCCGCCGATTGCTCAAGTGCCCGCTCTTGGCGACGCGTGTGCAAAGTTCATCGCAGCCATTGCGGACGCTCGTCCGAAGATCACCATCGCCGAGCCAACCGTACTGGCAGTGGGACCTTCGCTGTGGCGGATTGAAACGCGCCTCACCAACACTGGTCGCTTGCCATCGGTCATGCGCGGAGGTCGCGCCGATCTGGTCACACCGGCACACGTCATTCGTCTTTCAGCGCCAATGGATCGGATTCAGGCGGGTAACCGCAACGACGTCATTCGCGGAATTGATGCTGGCAGCGCTCGCGTGTATTCATGGCTGGTCAACGTACCGCCTGGTGAAGAGGTAGCGGTGGAACTGCTCTACAACGGGAAGTCAGCACAGCGTTGGGCGTTCCGTGACGGAGAGAAAATCACAGCGGAGGGCAGCAAGTGAATATTCGCCTTCTTTCATCGATCGTCGCATGTGGTCTTTGCTTTGCTACGCATGCACAGCAGCAGATCGCTTCCAAAGTAGAGATTCCGTTCAACCGCTTTAGTGATGTGGAGACGTTGCAGTCTTACATGTTTAAGCTGGCGGAGTCGTATCCATCGCTGTGCCGCGTGGAGCGCATTGGCACCACTGCCCTGGGACGACCGTTCTTGGCGATGGTCATCAACAATCGCCAGACCGGCGACGAAGGCACCAAGCCCGCCATGTATATCGATGGCGCTATTCATGCCAACGAGATCCAAGCTGGCGAGACCGTGCTGTACACGGCGTGGTACTTGCTCTCTGGCTATGGCACCATTCCCAAGATCACCGAATTGGTTGATCGCAGCACTTTCTACCTCATTCCATTGGTGAATCCGGACGGACGCGCTGAGTGGTTTGCCAACGCAAACACTCCGAATTCTGCACGCACTGGACAGAAGCCCGTCGACAATGACGGCGATGGCGTTGCCGATGAAGATGGTCCGGACGACATGGATGGCGACGGTCATATCACCCAGATGTGGAGGCCCGATCCGTTTGGGACACACCGCCGCGATCCGCGCGATGCCAATCGAATGATTCCCGTACCGCGCGAACCAAAGGCGGATGGAACGCGCGAGTACGGCGACTGGGTCATGGCTGGCCAGGAAGGGATCGACAACGATGGCGATGGCCGCGTCAACGAGGATGGCCCGGGCGGCTATGACATGAATCGGAACTTCCCTTCGGGATGGGAGCCAGAGAACATTCAGAACGGTGCGGGTGCGTATCCGTTGTGCTGGCCAGAGACCAAGGCGCTTGCGGATTGGGTGCTTTCCAAGCCACAGATCGCGGCGGCGCAGGCGTATCACAACGCCGGTGGAATGATCCTTCGCGGACCTGGTTCGGACACGCGCCAAGACGACTACCCAGCCGCAGACGTGGGCGTTTACTCACGAATTCAGTCTGTCGGCGCAGAAATGCTGCCGTTCTACCGCTCAATGGTGATCCACAAGGATCTGTACACGGTGCATGGCGGCGTAGTGAATTGGTTCGCAGAGGGGCTCGGAGTTATCTCGCTGACCAATGAACTGTGGACCGAGAAGCGCATTATGCAGAACGGTCAAGATCCCACCGACGATCAGGACCGCAAGTGGAACGAGCGCATGCTGTTTAGCCAAACCACTGTTCCGCTGCACGAAGTGAAACATCCGGAGTTTGGCACCGTGCTGGTGGGCGGCGGAACCAAGTACTCCTCGCGCATTCCACCACCATTCATGATGGAAGAAGAGTTGCACCGCAACTTTGCATTCACCATGTTCCACGCGGATCAGATGCCACTGCTTCGCTTTGAAAGCGTGGAGACCAAGGAAATTGCACCACAACTTTGGCAAGTCACCGTCACGGTCGCTAACGATCGCCTGATCCCAAGTCGTACCGCGCGAGCGGCTGACAAGGGCATCGGCCTCGCCGACACGCTGACCCTTACTGGCGCTGAAGTGGTTGCAGCAGGAACACTCGATCGTCGCACTGACCGAACCCTTGATCCGCAAGGATTTCAGCCAGCCACGCTCCGATTTGAACGAGGCGTTCCCGGGCAGTCCAGCGTTGCAGCACGATTCCTTGTGAAGGGAACCGCCGGAACAGCTATCACGCTCGCTTGGAATGCTGAGAAAGCAAAGCGCATTGAAAGCACCATGAAACTTGGAGAGTCAACCCTTCCCGCGGCGGGCGCACCGAAGTGAGCCAGACGGGCTCGGATACGAGCCACCGCGACGTGGCGAACAGCGATCTCGCTCACAGCGATGTCGCTCACTATGACGTGGCCATCATTGGTGCCGGCGCAGCTGGACTGTTTGCATCCATCTGGGCGGCCCGCTCCGCACAGGCCGCAGGTGCACCGCTTCGGATCGTGGCGTTCGACGGTGCACGGCGCTTAGGAGCAAAGATTCTGGTGGCGGGTGGCGGGCGATGCAATGTCACGCACTGGCGTGTGGATGACTCTGACTACGCGGGCAGCACTCCAACCGCTATTCGCACCGTGTTGCGTCGATTCGGCGTGGAACCGACAGTGCAGTTCTTTGCGGAACTTGGCGTTGACTTAAAGCGCGAAGACACCGGGAAACTATTCCCAGTATCTGATGATGCACACAGCGTTCTGAATGCACTGCTTGCCGCAGCGCGCGATGCAGGGGTTCGACTTTCGCATCCAAACCGCGTGACTTCCATTGTCGCCACGGAAGCCGGGTTTCGCCTCAATACCAACGGCAATTCCCCTGCAAATCCGGGGATGAACGATCACACGAGTGCCTCCGCGGAATGTGTCGCTCGCCGAGTGATCCTCTGCACGGGTGGCAAGGCGCTGCCCAAGTCTGGGTCTGATGGCGCGGGCTTGGACATGGTGCGTTCATTGGGTCACTCAGTGACGGAGCACCTTGTTCCAGCACTGGTCCCACTGCGATTGCCCGCTGGGCATTGGATCACTGAACTGAGTGGTCTCACTGTTGCAGCGCAACTCACTTTGCGGTCGGGAACGGGCAAGAAACTCGTTTCATTCACCGATAGCACACTTTGCACGCACTTTGGAATTTCTGGACCAAGTGTCCTCAATGTCAGCCGCTACTTGCTGATGGAGCAATTCGCCGATCCCGGCACGCGACTGGAACTTTCCTGGACGCCCGGTATCGAAGTGGACGCCATTGATCGCGCACTGATTGACGCCAAGGGACGAGGCGTTGGCACCGTGCTTCGGGCCTACCTGCCGGAGCGGCTCATGCGGGCCGTGTGCGCCGCCAGTAGCGTGGACCCCGCAGCGACCGCGCAACAACTACCGCGCGAGCAACGACGCGCACTTGCGCAATGTGTTGCCGGTACCCCGCTGCCGATTTCCGGCGACCGCGGATTCACCTTTGCAGAAGCCACCGCGGGCGGAGTTCCGCTTGCCGAAGTACGCCTGCAAACCATGGAAAGCCGAACCGTTCCCGGTCTGTACTTGGCCGGTGAAGTGTGTGATGTTGACGGCCGCATCGGCGGCTTCAATTTCCAGTGGGCTTGGGCGAGCGGTTACGTCGCCGGGTTGAGCGCGGCTCAATCACTGCTGGCTTCCGCGGCTGTATGAGGCCCGCGAGCGTTCCTGCTGCTCGCAACACAATCGCCCGCAGAGCCGCGAGTCCACTCGGTGGAGGCGGCGCCCCGCGCACTTTCTTACGAGTACGGCGCACTACCGGAATCAACTTTGCAAATGCTTGCGGCGCATGCTGACGAATGAACTCAATCTCATTCTCAGTGGTTTCCACCTCGCTGAACGCGCGCTTGCCATGACCACATACGCCATGTTGCAAGGCGTGCGTCAATTCATGAATCAGGACGGCGATCGCCAAGATCCGCGTTTCCAGCTCAATTCCACCGGGCGGCGTTGAGTAACGAGCACGAGCACGACGGTACGTGTGCCAATACGCGCTTGCTCCTGGAGCAACACGGAGCAGAATGTGCGGGCGATCAAAGCCATGTGCGTGGCGCTGGTAGTACGCACTGGCGCCGCGGCCGCGACGCCAGCGGATCGGCGTGGCCGCTAGTGTGGCGCGTTGATCGGCAGTCAGTTGGTAACGGTTTGCTACGAATTCAATAGCAGATTCGTGAATGTCTGCGCGGAGTTTCGCGGTCAGGCGCGGGCCAGATGCAGCGCGCGGGGGCGCTACGGCGCGTGCACTTCGCACGAGGCGTATGCCGGACGAAGTCGTACCGGGCGGATGTGCTGCAAGGATGTGGCGCATGGAACCAACAAAGTTCGCTACGGCCGCCGGATCTGCTGGCGCGTGTTCACCGCGTTCCACAGCGCGATACCAGTCCGCAATCTGCCAGGCGCGCGTGGCTTCCACTGCGTCAAACCGAGGAATCAGATGCATGTGCAAGTGCGGTGCACCCTGCCCAAACGCAATGGCGTAGACGCGGTCACAACCGGTCACCTCACGGATGGCGCGGGAAACGGTGCGTAATGCGCGGCCAAATTCATCAGCTTCTGCATCGTGGAAATCTGCCGGCCCCTGCACGTGACGGACCGCGCAGAGGCATGTCCACCCCACGATTGGCGCCGGTAGTGGATGATGGCGAACGATCCAATGCGGACCACGGTGGCACTCAAGCGCCGCAAAGTCCCTGGCACCGGAAACCGGAGCAAGCATTGCACTCACAGCATGTTCATCAACGCTCGCGTCTGCCGCACTTGCATGAATGCGACAGATATCGCATGCACCGGCAGCAGACGGATCGTTCACTTGGTTCCCTCAGGGCCGCCATCAGCGATGTACTTAGCATGAATGGCCTGCTCCAAATCCACACCAGCGATGTTCGCCAGTGTGGTGAGCCACGCGAGGACGTCAGCGAACTCCTCTTGCAAATTGGCGCGGTCGGGAGTTCCCTTCTCTAGTTTGCCAAGCGCGTGGGCTAACTCGCCCACCTCCTCAGAAAACCACAGAAAGGTCTTTGCGGCACCACGCGCACTATCAGTGGCGTAGTACCGCTCATGGATCATCCGCTGAAAGTCACGGATAGCCATCGGATTGATTGGAGCGGCGGCAGTATCAGGGTGTGCGTTCGTTGCGTCAGGCATGTGGGATTACGCGCAGCAGCGCGGCAGGAAAGCGTCCTCGGGGGGAGTCGAACCCACAACCTCCGCCTTCGGAGGGCGGCGCTCTATCCAGTTGAGCTACGAGGACATGAACGGACGAACAGACGCCCGTGCGAGGAGTGTAGAGCCCATTCCCGATTCTGCCGACCGCTCCAACTTCCCTCCTCTATCCTTCCATCTCGTGCCCGCGATCCCAGCCAACGCCACCCGAGAGACCGCTCCCCCTGCCTCAGCGCATGGAAGCGCGGCTGGGATGGATCGCACCGCCACCGCAGGACCAGCCGCCATCGCTCCACGCTGGGTGGTGCTGACGGTCACGTGGGCCAATTCCCTCGGCAGTGGATTGCTCTGGAGCGGCGTTCCGTTCGTTACGGAACTGCAATACGGATTCACGAAGGGTGAGAACCTGCTGCTGGCGCTGGCCGAGAGCATCATCTACGTGGTGGTGGCCTTGGGCTCCGGCCCAGTCCTGAGGCGCTTTGCAGGTCGCGGGCTGACTCCGCGCGCCGCTCTGATGACCATCTTCATCGTCCAACTCGTGGCATCCGGTGTCGCACTCACCGGCATGTGGGGCGTGGTGGTGGCCTCATGCGTCTTCAGCGGCGTGGGCGCAACGCTGTGGCCGATCATGGAGAGCTATGTTTCGTCCGGGCAACACGGCGGCAACATGCGGCGCTCAATCGGAATCTTCAATGTGACATGGATGTCTGCTACTGGCGCAGCACTGTTACTCATGGCGCCGGTGATTGCATTCGGACATGCAAGCCACACGCTCTTGGTTCTAGCGCCGATTTCACTGCTATCGATCTTCCTACTTCGCTGGTTCCCAGCGCGTCCAGCCGCACATCCGCCGGAACATGCACACACGCACATTGCTCCGCAGTACGCGTATCTGCTCCGCGCCACGCGATTTGTCATACCAACCAGTTACATATTCATTTCTGTGATCGGCCCGGTGATGCCATTCATACTGCGCGACCTCGCAATTGCAGATGGAATGAAGACACCGATCGCATCGGTGTGGATGTTTGCGCGCATGCTCACGGTGGTCATCTTGGCGCAACTGACCTTCTGGCACGGGCGATGGAGCACGCTTGCAGTTGGAATTTCGTTGCTTGCTGGCGGATTTGCCTGCATTGTTCTGGCAACCGATGTTTCCATGCTGTTGATTGGGCTCACCATGTTTGGCGCCGGTCACGGAATTCTTTATTACGCAGGCCTGTATTACGCCATGGCCGTGGGTGGCGCGGATGTTGACGCCGGCGGCCGCTTCGAGGCGCTGATCGGCGTTGGTTATGTGATTGGCCCCGTTGCCGGCATGCTGGCGGGGGGCACCCAAGCACAACTGGTGGGCGCAACATGGGCGGCTGCCCTGCTCGGCATCGCGCCGGCCATCATGCCCTGGCTGGCGTGGCGCCGTCGCCTACGTACGGAACAGAGGGCACACGCATGATGGTGACACTGATCATTCTGGGCGCACTGATCGCGCTGCACGCCTTTGTGGCCGCCTGCGAACTGGCCGTCATGACCGCCCGTCCTTCGCGCCTGCAAGCGATGGCCGACCGCGGCAATAACGGCGCTCGCCGCGCTCTGGCTTTGTCACGCGACTCATCGCGATTGCTCTCCACGGTTCATCTGATCATGACGATGACCGCCATCGTGGAAGGCGCATACGGCGAACGGGAACTTTCGCACTATTTGGAGATTTGGCTCCGCGA
>NSIA01000092.1 GCA_002737585.1 Planctomycetaceae bacterium
CTGGCAGAGGTTGTCAATCTTGGAGCCAGCACCGATGCGCGTTGCGGCAAACTTACCGCGATCAATCATGGAACCAGAACCAATTTCTACATCGTCTTCAAGGACCACTGTGCCGAGGTGCGGAATGCGTAACACGGACTTTCCATCAGCGCTGGGGCGGTAGCCAAAGCCATCACCACCGATCACGGCGCTGGCCCCGATGACGCAGCGGGCGCCAACGCTGCATCGCTCGCGGATCACCGCGTTCGCGTGGATGAGTGTTCCACTTCCAACATGAGCGTCCGGATAGATGACGGCATTGGCATGAATCGAAACGTCAGTGCCGATCACGCAGCGCGCACCGACCACTGCGCCGGGCCCAATGCGAGCACCTGCGCCGATAGTTGCGGTTGCATCAATGCAGGCATCCGGTGAAATTCCCAGCGCCGGCAGCGACTCGCCCGGGAAGAACAACTCCAGCACCGGGATCATGGCAAGATCAGCGTTGTCCACTTCAATGAGGCTGCGGCGCGCGGGATCATGGCCACGCACCTCAATTCCGCGGGTGACAATCGCAGTGCCGGCGCGTGAGTTAGCCCAGCGGTTTGCGTTGAGCAAGTCACCAATGAAGGTGAGCTCTTCGGTACCTGCATCGATCACCGTCCCCAGCCCGCGCACCGGGCGGTCTCCGGGTCCGACCAGTGTGCCGCGCACCAATTCGGCAATCGATCCCGAAGTGTGCAGGACGTTCGTCATGGCTTGGGGGCAGCTTGTGGCGCAGTGATGGCAGACGGCGGAGCACCACCGCGCGATTTGAACTCGGCGTTCGCTCGAGCGATCACAGCATCGGTGATATCCAGCTCATTGTCTGCAAAGAGAATGCGGCGCATGGCAAGTTGCTGCCGAGTAGCGGTGAATCCCGCCGGTTCGATCGGCGGGATCGAATCGTTGATAATCACATAGTCAATCTTGCCTTCCTTGGCCACCGCGGCAGCAGCCTCGCGCACCTTGATGTACAGCGAGCGCATGCCACTGGCGCGCTCTGCTTCCACCTTCAACTGGCCAAACTGATCTTGTGCGCTCATCGTGCCGATGGCGCCTTCCACTTTCTTCAGCGTGTCGTTGTAGGGCGGCGTACCAGGCTTGTAGCTCTCTAGCTCAGCATTGAGATCCTGCAGCTCCCGGCTCATGCGGTCCTTCTCACCAACCATCTTTTCGCCAAGCGTCTTAATGGCTGCTTCAATGGACTTTTGTTCATCAAGCGCCGTGAAGATGCGTTCCACATCAACACTGGCAACGCGGGAAGGGCGGTCGGGGAATGCAGTGGCGGCGACAAGCACGGCTACGGCAATGCCAAGGGCGATCGTGGTGTTTCTCATGGTAGTTGTCATGAAACGGAAACCGTCGGGGTGTTCATGTCGGGGTGAATTTACTTGGCTGCAGGTGCAGGAACTGGGGCGGGCGCAACTGCGCCGCCCGGAGCTGCCGCTGGAGCAGCTGCATCGCCGGTGTTCGGCTTGACGGTGGTGCCGCGCGCGTTATTCATGCGCACAACAAGTTGGTCAGTGACATCGATGGCCTTTGCTGCGAAGAGGACGCGGCGGCGGACGATTTGCTCTTGCGCCTGTGACTCAAGCGGCACTTTGGAATCGCGCTGCAACTGAATTTCAGTGACGCCGTCGTTGACCAAGATGATGTCCCAGCCCTCAGCGTCGGCCAACTTCTGACTCTCCGCCCGAACATTGCGGTACATGCTTTGCCACATCAGGGCGCGCTCGCGATCGACCTCGATCTTCTTGATCCGTTCCCACTGCTCCATTTGCAGCTGTTCAAATGCCAGTTTGTCGCGAATTCCCATCCGCTCTGGATCGCTCGCTGCGGTCTCCATGGTCTTGGCCAATTCCTCAACGGCCTTTCGCTTGGCAGTAAATTCGTCTTGGACCTTTTTGCCAAGCGCGGTGATCTGCACTTCCCAGTCGCTGCGCTCATTGAGGCGCTCGATCACTTTGACCAAGTCCACGGTGGCGACGCGGGTGGGTGCGGGGGCCATGCGTGCTGAGGCGCCGGCGTTGTACGAGACGGCGGTCACCATTGCCCCAGCAATTGCCGCGACGAAGATGCCTGCAAAGGTCCGTTGGTTGCTCATCCCGGCAGTGTACGCAGCCGCCGCCACCGATGGCAGGGTGTCAGAAGGGCAGATCGATCGTGAAACTGAATACCTGTTCTTCGTCGTTTTGCTGCTTCATCAGGGGGTAGGCAAAGTCAAGGGCAATGGGTGCCTGTCCGAACTGTGGAATGAAGATTCGTAGGCCCGCGCCAACGCCCACGCGGTACTCCGCGAGCCAGGCGTCGTCGTTCACGGTTCCGCTGTCAACGAACGTGACAACGGATAGGAATTCGCCCATGATTGGGATCTCGTATTGGGCGCCCGCAAAGAACAGGAAGTTGCCGCCGACGGGCACATTGGTGTCTTGCGTGGTGAACGTGGCAGGGGGATTGTCGCCAATGATCCGATTGGATTTTGGGCTCACAGTACGGAACGCAAAGCCGCGCAGCGTGCGCCCGCCGAGGTACCAGCGTTCATACACGGGAGAATCCGTTGAGAAGATGTATGCAGCCTGCGTACGCAAGCGCAGAACCTGTTTACGCCCCAGAAAGTCTTCGTAGGTTGTGAAGAATTGCGTGAGGTTGATACCCACCTGTGGGTACGCGTAGGCGCCGCCAAAGATGCCGTGGTACCCGGTTTGCAACTCCAACTGTGAACCACGGCCGGGGTGGCTGGGATTGTCCACTTCGGTGCGCGTAAGTTCCATCAGAACGGCGCTGTTGTAACTTGGCCCGCGCTGTTCCCACACCTCCACCGGGGTGTTGTTCTCAAAGTCGGTCAGTGTGACATTCTCTACTCGGGGATTCACGGAGAATGACCAGAAATCACCAATGCGCGTGCTGATTCCAAAGAGCAAGCTGGCACGATCTTCCAGGTAACTGTCAAAGAAGCGAGTGCGGTAATTGAGCGCGGTGTTGCCACCCCAATCGCTATCCAAGAGGTGCGGATCACCGATCGAGACGTTGTAGTTACTCACTTCAATACCGGGCGCGATAGCCAGGTTGAAGGTCTGTCCGGCGCCGCGGAAGGAGCGACCGCCGGTGAATTCATCAAAGGTGTTCGGCGTATCAGCAAGGTCGAAGTTCTGCTGCTTCAGCGAGATCTCCCCGAATAAGCCGGAGTCGGTGCCTGCACCAACACCAAAGTTCACGGAGCCGGTTTGCTTCTCCTTGATATCCACCAAGACATCGCGAGTGCCCTTGTCATCGGCGTCCGGCGCCTGTGGCGTCACGCGCGGCTCGCGGAACAAGCCGGAGCGGTCGAGCCGCTTCTCTGTGTTCTTGATTTCACGCCCGTCCATCGGTCGACCGGGTTGGAAACGAACGAGTCGGCGTGCCACTTTGTCACGCGTGACATAGTTGCCTTGAATCTCTACCAAGCCAGTTGCATAGGCACCGCCTTCGCGAATGTTGAGAAGGAGGTCAACCTCGGGCTCCTCGCCAACGCGCACCCAACTGTCACCCACTCGGGCATCGATGTAGCCCATCACTTGGTACGCCTGCACAATCGCCGCCTTCGTCTTGTCGATCAGATTGCGCTGAAAGGGATCGCCGCGTTGGATGACGGCAAGATTGCCAATCTGCTCCCGCGTCATGATCGTGGGCGGGTTGCCGGCTTCGCCCTTAACAACGATGTTTCGTAGCCGGTATTGGCGTCCTTCTGCAATCACAAAGACAATCTTTGCTTCGCGCTGATCGGAACTCAATTCAATGCGTCGATCAACGCGGATGTCAACGTGCCCGCGGTCTTTGTAGTAGCGGTCAATGGTGGCAACATCTTCCACCAGGAGGTCTTCTTCAAGTTCACCTTTACGGAACAGGAATATCCATGGCTTCGTCTTGATCTGCGCCTCAAGTTGTTCGGAAGCAAATGCCTGGTTGCCAACAAACTCGATCTCGCGAATACGTACGCGCGGTCCTTCGATGATTTGGAAGAGGAGCAACCCTTGGTCAAGTTTGCTCTCGTCCACCTTCACGTCAACGAGGTAGTTGCCGCGCCCCTTGTACATCTCTTTGATTCGGAACACCGATTGCTCCAGCAAGAAGTCATCGCGTGGCGCGCCAGTGGCCAGCGGCACGGCCTTGCGCAACTCCTGATCGGTGATCACATAGTTGCCGGCGAAGTCGATGCTGTTGACGATCTGCTGCTCTTCGGCGGTGTAGGAAACTTCTACGCTGCCGTCGGGAAGGATGGTGGCATCTGCGGAGACCTGTCCAAATCGACCCAGTCGGTACAAGGTAGAGACGTCGTTCTTGACCACCTTGGAATCGAAGGGCTGCCCGGCGGCGATGCGCAGGTTGTTGCGGATCTCTTGTTCAGTTGCCAACTTCTTTCCGCGGATCACCACCTTGATGGATGACACCGGTCGGTCCGCCAGCGTTTCGTCTTCAAGATCAAGCGCCCACGCGCGCGCGCTGCCGAAGAAGGCAATGCAGGCGATCAGCGTCACCAGTAGGGCGCTGCGCAGGACGTCGCCGAGGTGCCCGGGACGGGATGTCCGGCGGGGAGTTCGTGTACCGAGGCGATCCATGCTCGATCTGCGAGGATAGTCGCGCCGCAATGTCTTCGGCTACCCTTTCCCGAATCATGAGCACTGCCAATCTTGCCCGTACACCCTTTCATCACTGGAGCGCCGAGCGCGGGGCTCGCTTTGTGGATTTCACGGGCTGGGAGATGCCCATGTCGTACGGCTCCATCATTGACGAGCATCACGCGTGCCGGTCGGGTGCGGCGTTCTTTGATGTCAGCCACATGGGTCGATTGCGCATCACCGGTCGGCATGCCCGCAAGTTCCTTGACCGCGTTTGTACCCGGCAGATCATGGGTATGGAGCGTGGCACGGTGCGCTATTCGCTGGTCTGCAACGAGCGGGGCGGGGTGCGCGATGACGTCTTAGTTTATTGCTACGAGGAAGACGACTACATGATGGTGGTCAATGCCTCAAACCGCCTGAAGATTCTCGACTGGTTCGGGTCGATCAAGGCGCGTGAGAACATGACATTCCAAATGGAAGATGTCACCGCAGACACCGCGATGGCTGCCATTCAGGGGCCAAAGGTCATTGACATCGTGGGAACGTTCAGCCGTGAAATTCCCACGCTGAAGCGTTATCGCTTCGCTGAAAAGAGCCTGATGATTGCCAAACTCACCGTGAGCCGCACCGGTTACACGGGCGAGGACGGCGTGGAAATAGTGATGGGATCAACGGTCGCCAAGTTTGTTCTGCCGATGCTCTTGCGTGAAAAAGAGGGCGTGACCGCCATGGTGCGGCCGGCAGGCTTGGGCGCGCGCGATTCGCTGCGCACGGAGGCATCAATGCCTCTGTATGGCCATGAAATTACCGAAGAAATCGACCCGCTGAGCGCTGGTCTCGGCTTTGCGGTCAAGCTTGACAAGGGTGATGTGGATACGCGCGAAGGCCGTTTCATTGGCCAAGAGGCTTTGTTGAAGATCAAGGCTGATGGCGTACAGAACAGCCTGGTTGGCTTTGAGGTGGAGGGTCGTCGCTCCGCGCGCCAAGGGATGCTGCTCTATCAGGGTGGCAAGCACGTTGGGCACGTGTCCAGCGGCTGCCTCAGTCCCACGCTCGACAAGGTCATTGCCATGGGCTATGTGCCCGCAGCAATGAGCGCGGTTGGTACGGAATTTGAACTTGATCTTGGCAAGGTGAAGACCACGGCCAAGGTTGTCAAGATGCCGTTCTACAACCCGGTGCGCACGAAGACGGCGTAAGGGGCGATGTACGCGCGGTGACGTGATTCCACGGCCCCGGGGTCGCGTGATCACACGCTCACTATGTCATGTGATGACAAGCTCACGCGCTCACTGGATCACACTATCTCATGCTCACAGGCTTTGGCTGTCACGTGCCCGGTGCTTGCTTGCGCTTGCGACCCGGCCGAGCCTTCTCAGTGTTCTCCACTGGCATGTTCTCGCGGAAGAATCGGCTTGGCTTGGCATCAGTGAGTTGCATCTGCAACTTCTTCAAGGCCTCGACTTCAATCTGTCGGACGCGCTCGCGCGTGAGTCCAACCTCCACGCCAATTTGCTTGAGTGTCAGCGGTTCCTTGCCCTCAAGACCGAAGCGCAGGCGGAGCACGCGTGCATCTCGTTCATCGATGGAATCAAGGAGCTTGAGGATGGTTGAGAAGTCTTCCTTGCGCTCAACATCGTGCTCGGGAGCACGGTTGCGCGTGTCTTCAAAGATGTCAGCAAGGTCTGCTCCCTCGCCGTCCTCGCCAGTGGGTGACTGGCTGGGGGCGTGGTACGCCTTGACGGCGCGGCGCACAATCAGAAGTTTCTTGACGGGAAGCCCCATCGCCGTTGCCAACTCTTGCAAGGTGGGTTGGCGACCAAGGCTCTCTTCAAGCTTGCGGTTGGTGTGCTTCCAGCGCGCAATCAATTCCACCATGTAGGCGGGAATGTGGATGGGCTGTACTGCGTTGATCAGGGTGCGCTTGATGGCCTGCTTGATCCACCAACTGGCGTAGGTACTGAAGCGGGCACCTTGCGCGGGGTCAAACCCTTCGACGGCCTTGATGAGGCCGATGTTGCCTTCTTCGATGAGGTCGGAGAGCGGCAGCCCGCGGTGGGCGTAGTTTTTGGAGATGGAGATCACTAGGCGAAGGTTCGCCTTGATCATCCGATCCTTGGAGTTCAGGCACTCATCATTGATGATGCGCCAGCCCAACACCTTTTCCTCGTCGGGAGTAAGGAGTCGTTCCTCCTTGATTTCTCGGAGGTAGAGCTGAAGTTCGTTTTGGACACTGGTTCGCGCCATACACCCTCGCGATCAGCAAACCAGAACATGAGCCACACGCTCACGCCGGGCGTTGCATCGTACGCACCCCATCGACAATCGCAAGGGTGCTCTTTGGAACAAGTCAATATGAATGTCAAACTCTTTTGGGAGTTTCACATATGCACGAGCCAGATCCCAACAACCCTGATCACGATTCGCCGCATTCCTCGGAGGGTGGGGAACCCGTCCCTCCTGGTGACCGAAAATCACCCGTTCCAGAGTCTGCAAATGCGGATTCTTCTCGCTCAAGCGGTGCGGATGACACCGCTGCCGGCCCGGAAGTGGACCTCACGGAGACCCTCCGATCGTGGCCGATTGGCGGCAATCGCCCAACGGTTCGGATGATCCGAACAGCCACCGGAGAGCGTGCTGTTCAGGTTCGGTTAGAACTGGGAATTTTGCAATTGGCGCTGAACGGCCGCCCGGACGGGCGCCGACCCCACGGCGCGGACTCCCTGTTGGACTGGCACCTCGCCCGATTGGAGGCATACCGCCGACGCGCGGGGAGCGATCAGGACATGCACCTCACCTCAAAGGACTGTGATGCCTTACGCAACGAAGGTGTGCAGGTCTATCACCGCTACGTGGCGCTCTTTGCCCTTGAGGAATACGAAGCCGTGGTGCGAGACACCGGGCGGAACCTGCGCATGTTTGACCTGTGTCGTGACTTTGGCGCAAGCCAGGGCGATCGCACGGTGCTGGAACAGTTCCGGCCATTTGTGGTGATGATGCGAGCGCGTGCCGAGGCAGCCATTGGTCTTGCCGGCGGCGACGCGCGACAAGCGTTGTTGGCGGTCGACCGAGCGCTTGCTGAATTGCGTACGCACTTTGATGACCACGGACCGATGGGCGGGTTCGAACAATCCAGCGAAGTCACCTTACTGCGTGGCATGCGCGATGCATTGGTGCCACGATTGCCAGCGAGCCAGCGCTCCGAATTGGAAGAACGATTGCGCCGCGCCGTGGACGCGGAGAACTTTGAGTTGGCGGCCATCCTGCGCGATGAGTTGCGTGCACTGGACCATTGAGTTTGCAAGTGTCTGTCACCCGCGCAACGCGTCGCGTGCACGTAGTGAATGTTCACTCATGTCGCGCGGCAACTTCAAGCATGCTTGCTGCAAACGCAGGGCCGCCCAGCGCTGGGTCAATGGCTTTGAGACGAGCAACCTTTGGAGCAATGGCCTCGGTCGATCGACTCACTCGGTCAAGAATTTGCAGGCGACGCGTTTGGCATAACCACCATGCGGGCGACTGTTCGGGGACAGCCCGAGACACCTGTTCATAGAGCGTAAATGCCTCAGCCAGCGCAGCGTCTCCGCCGATTCCCCACAGTGATTCAGCGAGGGCAAGCGTGAGGTCGGCGCGCTCTCCGCGCGCAGCGATGGCGCGTCGTGCGGCGGCTTGTGCRAAGTCATGCATGCGGGCCACAATGAATGCGCGCGCGAGCACTTCATCACGTTCCGGGGTCGGCGTGGCGAGGTGCAGCGTGGCGTCGGCAAGTCGCGCGACACGCGCAATCTGTTGTTCATCAGCCGCCGCAGCGGCAACACTGCCAAGGTCCGCAGCGGACATGCGGCGTAAGACGCGCGCCGCGGCATCGGCAGTGCCGTTGGCATCCGCTGCAGTGGCATCGGCGACGGTGCGGTCCATTTCAATGGATCGTGTGGCCAGCACCAATGCGCGAATACGTTCTTCCAGCATGCGTTGTCGAACCGCTTCGGGCAGCACAGTGCCGGGCAGTGGCCGCGCGCGGTCCAGTGCTTCAAGGGCTGCATCAGCGCGCACTTCGTCATTCAGTGCATCGGCGGCTGCAATGGCTAAGTCAGCACGCAATGCGGGGTCAGTCACGCCGGAACGATCGGCACGATCAAGACCGTCGAGTGCAAGGGCCGCGCGCCGCGCTGGCGATTCGCGCGACTCCACGGCAGTGTCACTGGATAGCACCAGTGCAGACTGCTCAACGCGCCACGCCGCATGATCGGGGTGATCTGGGAACCGAGTAACGGCAGTGGCAAGAACGCGTGCAAAGAGCACGGAATCGCCAGTTCCACGCGCTGCGGCAACCGCGGCATCGATGGCATGACGTGAGACTGGCTCCGAGGGATATGCCTGCGCAAACTCAAGGAGCGCCGTGGCTCCCTCGGACGGATGCCCCAAGAGAAGTTCTGCGCGACCGAGTTCAAGCATGGCAAGTGTGCGAACGCCCGCCTCAAGAGCCGGGTCAGCAAGCGCACCGCGAAGCAGCGCGGTCCCGGCGGCGCGACTTTCGCTACTACTGCTTGCCGCGAGTGCCCGCGCTACACGCACCACGGGGTCGTCCATGCTGCCCGCATGTTGCGCGATCCGTGCCAGCGCTGCCGCCCGAACGGCGGTGCGGCGCGCGGGCGGAGTGGCTGCAACGGCATCGAGCCATCCACGCCACGCCGGTACCGGGCCGGGCGCACCAGGCGTTGCAGTGCTGGTGGCATCCGCTGCCGCGGCACGCGCGAGTCGAAAGTCAAGGTCACCAAGAAGCATGCGCGAGTCGTCGTCAAGTGCCGCGCTGTATCGCGCGCGGAGCGCGTCGAGCGCGCGGCGACGACCACTGGCGTTTGCTGCGGCGTTTTCTGCAAGCGCAGTGATGGCAAGGATGCGGAATACCGGTTCTGCAGCTGGGTTAGCAGCAAGTGGCGCCAATACGGCGTCCGCTTCGGCGTGCCGACCGATACGCGCTAAACCAAGGCCGCAACACGCATCAGCCAGGGTGCGCGCGTTGCCGGAAAGCGCGCCGCGCATGGCGGCGAGGCGCGAAGCGGCGCTCTCAATGATTGCTGGCGCATCCGTTTCTGGCAGTGCCCCTGACCAACCAGCAAGAACTGCGGCGCAGGCGCGGATCAGCGGAATTCGTTGCGCAAGTTCCACTGCGTCCAGTCGGGTCGCTAGTTCTGGAGTGACCGTTCCCGCAGCAATCGCTGCGCGTGCCGAGCGCTCAGCAGCGCGCGTCCACGTTAGTGCGTCGCGCAGCAGTGCGGTGCAGCGTTCGCGCTGTTCGGGCGTTGGGATGCCAACGATGGTTGCCACGCCGCAGCCATCAATGGCGAGACCAAGCGTGATGGCGTCTTCCGCTGCATCAGCAAGCCATGCAGCGCAGCGCGGATCATCTGACTCAAGGAGTGGTACACGCAAACGTTCCAGGCGGGTCCATGCCGCCGTGGCAGCAGCCGCGGTGGTGAATGGGCGACGTGCTTCGGTGCGGGCGACTTCGGTCGCGGCGGCCAGTGCATCAATGCCTTCCGGCGCGGGCGCCTGCGCAACCAGTGCAGCCACCGTCATCACTATGGCGATCACGGCGCGTTCCCCAGCACTGTGGCGCGTGGCTCAAACCCAACGTTTCGGAAACCTGCAGCCACGGCAGCGTCAAGCACTTCGACGGCAATCTCCCAAGGAGCATTGTCGGCGGGCGCAATCACCACTGGAAATCCGGGCTGAAACATGCCGTTTGGGTGCGCACTGCCACGCAATTCGGATGCCAATACAGCGCGCAATTCGGCGGGGGTGAAAGTGCGCCGCAATGGGGCGCCGGCAACAATGACTCCATCAACGCCCACTGACAGATGCAGCGCTTCGTCATTCATGGCGAACGGGTCGAGCGGTTTGAGCGGCGGCGCGGCTACTTCGGTGCTTGCGCCACTTGGTGCTGTCACTGCAATGCGACGCGAGAGATCCATGGCGATCACGCGCTCGTCGGTTGCGTAGTGGGTGGTGGCAATGAAGAACACTAATAGTTGAAAGACCACATCAATCATCGGCGTCATGTTGGTACTGATGGCTGCACCGAGTGATGTGCCACGTAGGCGGCGCGGCGCGCGCCATCCGCGTCGCGGTCTTCGGCCGATGCGTGCTTCGGGCAACGCCGCTGCGAGCGCGTTGAGTGCACTGAGCGCCTGACGCGCCTCGCCTGGTGCATTCGCATGCTGGACCTGTGAGCCCGCGTTATTCACTTGCAACTCCACCAAGTACCACTAATCGAACCCGCGCGCGTGCGCGATCAATGCCGCTGACCGTCAGCGCATCGGCCACCGCATTCATGGCTGGACGCACCCATGAATACGCCGTGGCGCGGTCGGCGCGAATATTGACGTCCACGCTTGGCTGTCCCTTCATGGCTTGCGCTATGGCTGCCACCAGTTGCTGCAATCCAGCCGTATCGGCGGTGAATTCACGCTTTCCAAGGCGGTAACCGGCGGCGCCGCCATCGGTGGCTGGAATCACGTTCACCACAATGCGCTCCGAGCCATCTGGCTGCTTGGCGGCACCGGACGTGGGATGTGGCAAGGAAAGATCAACCATCTCCGCACTGGTCACCTGACTCACCAGTACGAAAAACACAATCAGTAGGAACGCCATATCGATCAGCGGCGTCATGTTCGCCTCAAACGATGCAGGTCCTCGGCGATGGATACGACTGGCGCGCATCAGGCGTCGGCACCCGTGTTGTTGGCGTTGGCGTTGTTTGCACCGATCACGGTCTCAGCACTTTTCGCTTCTGCACGCAATGCTGCAACGGGCGATCCGGCGCCGCCTGGTCGGAAGCGCATGAGAATCTGCTCCACTTCGCGCGCGCCTTCAGAGCCCGCAGCGTCAATGCGATTGCGCACCACGGCAAACACGCTGAGTGCTGGAATCGCAATGAGTAGACCCCAGAAAGTGGTCACCAGCGCTGTGCCAATTCCGCCCGCAAGCGCCACTGGATCGGCGGTTCCACCCATCTGTGCAATGGTGAAGAAGGCGACGATCATTCCGTACACCGTTCCAAAGAGTCCGATCATGGGCGCTACTTGGCCAAAGACATTGAGTACTTCGATTTTCCGAAGGCGCCGCACCACCAATTCATCAGTCATCGATTCCGCCGCTTGCATCATCGCGTCATGACCAGCGGGGGCAGCCAGAAGTGCTGCGTGGATGACACGGCCAAAGTCACCACCTTTGGTGCGCGACCACTCAAGCGCCTCAGCAAACTTGCCACCACTCACCATGGCGCGCATATGTTCAACGGCGGACGGAGGGAGCATGTCACTCACACGGTTCGCGGTGAATGCAATCCAGATGAGTGCCACACTGGCCATGCTCATGGCAATCAACACCCAAATCATGGAGCTACCGATCCAATCGACGCGCACGCCGCCATCGGGCAACTGATCGAGCGAGATGAAGAAGGCGGTCGCGAATGATGGCCCAGCACACGCTGGCGCAGCGATGAATCCGGCGGCAAGGCTGGCCACCAAGCGGGTGGAGATTCCGGTGCCGTGGTCAGTGGTGCGGGGAGCGATGCTTGGAAGTGAGTAGCTAGTCATTTGCTGATGTTTCCTGCAGGCTGGTTGCGCGCACGCATCGGTGCAAGTCCGAGCGTGACGCGGTCGAGAAGTAGGTATCCGTTACTGCCGCCGTGGCGTTCGCCCAGTGCGCGCAGTGCGCCGTCGGCGGATGTCTCCACCAGTTCGACGCAGAGAAAGGTGGCAAATCGTGAGCCGTCT
>NSIA01000093.1 GCA_002737585.1 Planctomycetaceae bacterium
AGATGGCGTCCGGCTCAAGCGCGCGCCACACGCGTTCGAGTGCTGCGCCAAGGTCCGGCGTTCCTCCCGGCGCGCTGCGCTCAGTAAACCACCGCAGTGCAGCGGCAGTGTTGGCGCGCGTGGCTGCAGCTGGAGTTCCGGGTGCCAGTTCCACGCCGTTTCCGCGGGCGATGGCAACAGTGAACTGCTGATTGGGCATGAGTGCCGCCAGGCGCTGCGCAAGCACTGCGCGCGCCGCGGGCAGTGCCGAAAGCAATCGTCCGCCGCCATCAATGAGGAATGCAACGCGCTGCTTGTCCATTGCGAAGCTTGCGGCGCGGAATCGTTCGGGAAGTGCGCCGCCGAAGCCGAGTTGACCGCCGAAACGGCCAGCAGCATTCGCGGTCACTGCGGTTGGCGGAGCCAGTCGCTCCAAGCGATCAGCGGCCGCGCGTGCGCCAGAAGCGCTGTCGAATACGCCGCGCGCTGCGGGGCCTTGGTAAACGATCGCGCCTCCGGGGATTGGTAGTTCAGGCGGTGATGGAGCAATACCGATGGGTGGCGGCGGAGTCCATTCGGCAACCAATATCGGTGGTGCCTCACGACGCATGGCGCGCGCGGCGGTGACTCCCATGGCCACCAGCGCAAACGCAATCAGTGCATGCACAAGCGTTGATGCRGTGATCGCCACGATCGGACTGCGGGTGGAAACGCCGGTTTCTACCTCAGTTTCTGTATCGGTTTCCGCACTCGTGTTCACACCGGTATCCACGCGGCGATCCACGCGCTGCGCGGTTTCCTGACCCGATCCATCGAATTTCTCCGCGTCGCGATTCATGCCGATGTTGACTTGCGCTTCGAATCGCCGCGCTTGGAGCGACGGAAGATGGCACGGTCGAGACTCATGGCGCCGGGGCCCACCAGGAATGCGCCGAGCGCAAGCACAAAGAGACCCATTTGTGCAAGTACCAGGTTCTGTTGTTCTGCGCCGAGAGCGAATGCCCCCTGCGACTTGATGATCGGCAGACTGGTCATCACAAACAGTGCTGCCAAGATCAGGGACATCAGCAGTCCCCAGACGCGGCTAAACAATCCAAGAAGGACGCACGCCCCGCCGACCAGTTGGATTCCGGCAACCGCCCACGCAATCTCGTTTGGAAATGGGATGCGCGCGCGGTCAACTAACAGTGCCAACGTGTACAGGCCGCGTTGCGTGAGCGGAGCAAGCGGGCTTGCGAGTGCGTTGGGGCGTTCAGTGATGACCGGTGCGGGCGCGATGGGTTTCGATGGAGTGTTTGGGGTCGCCTGTGCGGCGCTGCTGGCAGGCGCCGTCGCCGCCGCAGGCGTAACACCTGGTTGCGGTGTTGCGGTGCTCGCTGAGTCGTCCATGCCATTGGCACCTGGCCGTGGCGCTGGTGGGGCGGCGGGGTTCTGCCATTCGGGCGATTCGAACGCTTCGAACCCGCGCACGGCACCGAGCGCCACATCAGACTTCTTGGGATCAGGGTCGGTGATGCCGCGGACGCCAAGTTCACGCAATCGCTGCGCGTCATGAGCGGTGTATTCCACATCACGCATCAGGTTGTTCCACCCCTGCGGCAGAAACGCCAAGCACAGGACGATGCGCGCCAAAAGCGGCAGGATGTTCGTGGCGGCGAACTGGCTCGGGCTCATGGGGCGGAGTCTAGGGGCGGACGGGAAATCAGGGCGTGCCCGAGTCGGGCGGGTTGATTCGCCTTGCAGCCGACAATCCCTCTACACTTGTCTGTTCACGCTGCGGGCGTGGCGGAATTGGCAGACGCGCTGGATTTAGGTTCCAGTGGGGCAACCCGTGCAGGTTCAATTCCTGTCGCCCGCATTCACATCTCACTGGACGGACGATGTACACCTCATGAGCGCACCTGTTACTCGCCGCACATTCGCCGTTGACGGTTGGTCGCCCTCCTCATGGCGAACGCGCTCCACGCTGCAGCAGCCTGAATGGATCGACCCCGGTGCGTTGCGAGCGTCATGCGCGGATCTCGCGCGGTTGCCGCCCTTAGTCACTAGCTTTGAAATTGAAGCGCTGCGCACGCAGTTGGCGGAAGCCGCTTCCGGCCAGCGCTTTATTCTTCAGGGCGGCGATTGTGCAGAGACCTTCGATGGCTGTGAGCCCGGCTCGATTGCCGCGCGCCTGAAGATCTTGTTGCAGATGAGCCTGGTACTGGTGCAGGGTGGACGCCGCCGCGTTACTCGCATCGGTCGATTTGCCGGTCAATACGCCAAGCCGCGCTCAAGCGATATGGAGACGCGCGACGGCGTGACACTGCCCGCMTACCGCGGCGACTTGGTGAATGGGCCAGCATTTACAGCAGCAGAACGCGCGCCCGATCCACGCCGCTTGGTGCGAGGTCATGAGCGCGCCGCGCTCACGTTGAACTTCATTCGCTCGCTTGTCGACGGCGGCTTTGCAGACCTCCATCACCCGGAATACTGGGATCTGGAGTTTGTAAAGCATTCGCCGTTGGCTGCTGAGTATCAGGCGATGGTCGACCAAATTGGTGACGGCCTACGTTTCATGGAAACGCTTGTTGGCGTCAATGTGGCGCAAGTACATCGAGTGGACTTCTTCACGAGTCATGAAGGGTTAGTGCTTGACTACGAAGAAGCGCAGACGCGGCAAGTACCGCATCGCGCGGGTTGGTGGGATTTGAGCACGCACTTTCCGTGGATTGGCGTTCGCACTGCGGATCCAGAAGGCGGACATGTGGAGTTCTTCCGCGGCATTGAAAATCCCGTGGGCGTGAAGGTTGGTCCAAGTACGGATGCCGATGCGTTACTACGGACCATTGCTCGGCTCGATCCGTACCAGACTCCGGGGCGCATTGTGCTCATCACCCGCTTCGGCGCGCATGCCATTGCCGCGCATTTGCCCAAGCTGGTCGAAGCCGTCAAGGCGAGCGGTCGTCCCGTGGTGTGGATCTGCGATCCGATGCACGGCAATACAGAGACAGTTATTCCGCAGTCGGGCCTGGGCAAGGGCGTGCCGGTTAAGACTCGGAAATTTGGACACATCTTGGCGGAAGTGGAGCAGGCCTTTGAGATTCACCGCGCCGCGGGCACGTGGCTGGGTGGGATCCATGTGGAACTGACCGGGGAAAATGTCACCGAATGCACCGGCGGCGCGCGCGGGTTATCTGACGAGATGCTGGCGCAGGCATATCACTCGGCGGTCGACCCGCGCCTCAACTATGAGCAGGCGTTGGAGTTGGCGATGCTGATCGCGCGGCGGATGCGTAAGTAGTTCTCCGCAAATGGTTTGCGGCATTTGCGCCCAATCCAACATGATGTATCCGAGTTACCGGCAAATGTGGTGGAAAGTTCGCATTTACCGTGATGGGTAGCGGTCATGGATTTCGTTCTTAGAGGTAACGCCTCTTTGTTTAGGCGTGAGCGTGCACCCCGATGTGGGTTGTCGTTCGGAACGGATTTACTGCATTGATTGGGGCACCCGCCCCTGAAACGAACCGTCATGAAGAACACCGCCGCCATTCTTTGCGCGTCTTCCGCCCTCCTGATTGCTGCACCAGCTTGGTCTGCCATGGTCACGGTTGGCCCAGGCGGAACCGCCAATGGCTTCCAATACGGTCAGATTTCCGATGCGATCGC
Organism: Planctomycetaceae bacterium; assembly: GCA_002737585.1. Lineage (GTDB taxonomy): Bacteria > Planctomycetota > Phycisphaerae > Phycisphaerales > SM1A02 > UBA966. Next base: position 3,628 of record NSIA01000093.1, read on the forward strand.
CGCCGCTGCTGCTGGAGACACCATCCACGCCGCCGGACGCTCGGTCTACGGAAGCAACTTCCGATACGCCGCATTTGACCTTGAATCTGGTGCCGATGGCCTGGAACTTATCTGGGGCAATTCGCCAGGCGTTATTGAGGTTGACGGCAATTTGAAGGTTGGCGCCAACTCCACCATGGTCTTTGAGTTGACCGGCACCAACAATTCCCGAGCACTGACCACCGGGCGCGTCGATTACGACACCGTTCTGGTGTACGGCAACATGATCCTGAACGGGATCTTTAACGTGTCTTTGGGGTCAACCTTTACGCCGTCGGTCGGCAACCGCTTTGAACTGGCGTCTACCACTGGCTCGATCACCTGGTCCGGCACGCTCGGCCTGCATCTCAGTCTGCCGGTATTGACCGCCGGACAGTCATGGTCCACCACCGTTGAGTCCGGCGGACTCCTTGGCGGGCAGTCGCTCTTCGTCACCGTGGTTCCGGCACCAGGAGCGGTGGCCTTGCTGGGCGCAGCCACTCTGGTCGGTGGCAGTCGCCGCCGCCGCTGATGGCAACCCCCACAGCACGACGGCTGTCTCCGTAGACTGATCCGTCCATGGCACGGCAGACTCGCAGAGTTGTTATCACCGGTACTGGAACCGTTACGCCCTTTGGCCTCGGCATTAGTGCGCTCTGGAGCGCGCTCTGCGAGGGCAAGAGCAGCATCGGTCCGTGTCGCACCTTCGATTTCAGTGGCTTCCCCACGCCGTTCGTTGCGCAGATCGCCGACGAGCTCTTTGATGTGAAGGCGGTGGTTCCGAAGTCGCATCGCAAGGCCACCAAGGTCATGTCACGCGATATTGAACTTGCGGTGGGCGCGGCCACTGAGGCGATCAACCACGCAAAGATCATTACCAAGTCACATGAGCAGGAGTCGGTCACGATTCCACCCGGACGCTTCGGTTGCCACATCGGCGCTGGACTGATTGCTGCGGAAGAGAATGAACTCACCGGCGCACTTGCCTCCGCGCGCGGCGCGGACGGAAAGTTTGACATCAGTCGCTGGGGCAGCGAGGGCATCAAGAACCTGACGCCGCTGTGGATGCTCAAGTATTTGCCCAACATGCTGGCGTGTCACGTGACCATCATTCATGATTGCCAGGGTCCATCCAACACCATCACCTGCGCTGAAGCGAGCAGTCTGCTTTCGATCGGCGAGTCGATGCGTGTGATCGGTCGCGGCGATGCGGATGCATGTATCTCTGGTGGCGCTGAAAGTAAGACCAACCTGATGGGCATGATGCGTCAGCATTACGCCAAGCGACTCGCTGCCACCGCGGCTGGCGAAGACCCGACGCGCGTGGTTCGCCCGTATGCCCCCGATGCCAAAGGCTGCGTGCCAGGCGAGGGCGGTGGTCTCTTGGTGCTTGAAGCGATGGATGCCGCAACGGCGCGCGGCGCAGTTCCCCTTGCAGAATTGGCTGGATTTGGG
>NSIA01000094.1 GCA_002737585.1 Planctomycetaceae bacterium
TGTCGCCCGATGCCATCGATGCCATCATTCCGTTCGGCATGGGTGTCACGCTGGTGGACGCCGCCGAACGCGCCGCGATCCACACCGTGTTTGGCGCGCGCGCTGCGCAGATTCCAATCATCACGCTGACGCCAGCGATCGGTAACTGCGGCGCGGGCAACGGCGCCATTGCGGCAGCGGTTGCCGTGCGCTGCCTGACCGAGCAACGTCTGCCAGCCCGCATCAATACCGCTGGTGCCGTTGGTCTTGACGCCAACGCATGCGCCACGCGCGCTGCGAAACTGAACGCGATTCTTGTCTTCACACCCAGCCTTGGCGGACAGAACGCCGCGGCCATCATCCGGAGCATCGCATGAGCGCGCCCCGAAACACGGAACTCCCTCGCATTGTTGTCACCGGCACTGGCTGGGTGACGCCACTTGGTCATGACATTGAAGGTGTCTGGAAGCGTCTCTTGAATGCCGAAAGCGGCATGGCACCGATCACGCGTTTCGATGCGCGCACGTTTCCGACTACGTTCGCTGCCGAAGTCACGGACTATGACGTTGCAGGCTTTGTGAAGGATCCCAAGGTGCACGCCACGGCTGGTCTGAATAGCCAATTTGCACTGGGATCCGCGAGCCAAGCTTGGAAACAAGCTGGATTCGACGTAGTTCCGCCGCGCAATCCGCGCCGCGTTGGTCTTTACCTTGGCGCGGGTGAAGGCGTTCTTGATGTGGAAAATTATGTTGGCTCAAACATTGACGCCTGGGATCCCGCTACCAACGCCGTTGACGGCGTGAAGTGGGCGAAGGCTGCGCTTGGCCGCATGACCCCTGCGCGCGAGATTGAGCAGGAACCAAACATGCCGCTTGCGCACTTGGCGCGCGAGTTCAATCTGCGTGGTCCGGCGTACAACTGCTTGACCGCATGCGCGGCAAGCACGCAAGCGATCGGTGAGGCATTCAGCATTCTGCGCCGCGGCGATGCCGACGTCATGATGGCTGGTGGCACACACACCATGATTCACCTCTTTGGCGTCACTGGCTTCAATCGCCTGACGGCGCTGAGCGAACGCAAAGATGATCCGGCGGAGGCAAGCCGTCCGTTCAGTCTTGACCGCGGTGGCTTTGTGATGGGCGAAGGCAGTGGCATGATCATTCTAGAAACGCTTGAACACGCGGATGCGCGCGGTGCAACGCCGCTCGCAGAAATCACTGGCTACGGTTCAAGTTGCGATGCGTACCGGATCACCGATATTCAGCCTGACGGTCGTGGTGCCGCAGTGGCGATGGACGCTGCGCTTGTGCAGGCGGGCATTGACCCCAGAGCGCACGACCCGCAGGGGCGGCCGCCGATCCAGTACATCAGCGCGCACGGAACCGGTACGAAAGAGAACGATTCCATTGAGACCCGCGCGGTAAAGCGCGTGTTTGGCGATATTGCCACAGAGATCCCCATGAGCTCTATTAAGAGCATGATGGGTCACTTGATCGCGGCGGCGGGCAGCGTGGAATTCATCACGTGCGTGCTTGCTATTCGCGATGGCATCGTTCCGCCGACGCGCAATCTCACGACGCCAGATCCGGAACTTGATCTTGACTATGTGCCCAACACGGCGCGCCGCGTACCGGTTGACGTGTGCATTTCCAACAACTTTGGCTTCGGCGGGCAGAACGATTCGTTGGTCGTGCGCCGCTTTGTGCGCTAACTCGCTGCGGCAGAACACTCCCACTCCTATGAAACGATCCCGTGCGCGCACATTCTTCGCCATCATTCTTGTAGTCATTGCTGCTACTGCGGGTGCGGTGGCCCTGGCGCGCATGACGCCCGCGTGGTGGAGCCCAACGGCACGCGACGCTGCCGGCGCGCTCGACACCGCGCGTGCGCTCGAGCAGGGGATTGCCAGCGAGACCACCAAAGTTCGTGGCGAGGGCGTGCAGCCGTGGAGCGTGCGCGTACGCGCAGCCGACGTCAACGCGTGGCTTGGTGCGCGACTTCCGCAGTGGCTTGAATATGACCAAAGTTTGCCGTGGCCCGAAGGCGTGAAGGGCGTACAGGCGAAGGTTGATGCCGACGGATTTGCCCTCGCGGCCGACTGGAACGGCTTCGTGATGATCACGCGCTGGGCGATCGAGCCAGGCGCGGAAGGCACGGACGGCGCACCCGCCACACTCCGCGCTGCCGGCACCAGTATCGGCAACCTGCCGATTCCGTTCGCTGCCGGCGTCGGCGCATGGTTCGTGCCGGAACTTGGCCAAGCGCTCCCCCTCAAGGCCAAACTTGGGGACGGTCGGTTCATCAAGGTCACCGACGTGGAATTCACGGACGGCGAAGCGATCCTTGATTTCGAGACGCTGCCGCGGCGCTGAGCGAATTGCGGCTTCCATCGGCATCCCTGTGGGGTGGCAGGGCACTACACTTTGCCCTCCCATGGCGCAGATCACCATCAACGGCACGTCGTATGACTTCACAAAGGGCGAGAAGATCCTCGAGGTGGCGCTTCGCCACGATGTAGAGATCCCGCATTACTGCTACCACCCTTCGATGTCGATTCCGGCGAGCTGCCGCATCTGCCTTGCAGAGGTGGCGATGCCGAATCCGAAGTCCGGCAAGTTGGAGACCATGGGTCAGCTCAAGCCGACCTGCCAGACCGATTGCTCGGACGGCATGGTGGTCACCACTGACAGTCCGCGTTCGATGGCCAACCAGAAGTCGGTGATGGAGTTCCTCCTCATCAATCACCCGGTGGACTGCCCGGTGTGCGATAAGGCCGGCGAGTGCTACCTGCAGGACTACTCCCATGAGTACGGCCGCGGTCAGAGTCGGTTCCTTGAAGAGAAGGTCAAGAATCCAAAGAAGGACATCGGTCCAAACATTCTTCTGTACAGCGATCGTTGCATCATGTGCACGCGCTGCGTTCGCTTCACGCGCGAAGTCACTGGTACTGACGAACTGATGGTGGACGGTCGCGGCGACCGCGAGATGATCGACATCTTCCCGGGTAAGCCGCTCGACAATCCGCTGGCAGGCAACGTGGTTGATCTCTGCCCCGTCGGCGCGCTGTTGGACAAGGAATTCCTGTTCCAGCAGCGTGTGTGGTTCCTGACCAAGACGCCGTCGATTGATGGAATCACTGCTAGTGGCGACAACATTTTCGTCGAGCACAATGATGGCCGGATGCACCGCATCAAGCCGCGCACAAACATGGATGTGAACACCTGGTGGATCACTGATGAAGTGCGCCATGGCTGGAAGCATGTGCATTCCGAGTCACGCATTCGCATGCCGCGCGTGAAGGGCATGGAGGCGTTTGACGCGAGCACCGCCGCGCATGCGTGGAAGGCAGGCGTTGCCAAGGCACAGGGGACGCTCGCCAACGCGATCAACAATAAGCAGAAGACGGCGGTCCTCATCAGCCCGATGTTGTCTTGCGAAGACGCGTTCGAACTTGGCAGTTGGGTGCTTGCACTTGACCCGAAGGCCGAGCTTGCCGTTGGACCAATTCCGTTCAGTGGCGAGAACCGCACCTTCAAGGCCGGCTTCACGATCTACGCAGAGAAGGCCCCAAACGCCCGCGGCGTCCGTCGCGTCCTCGAAGCGCTGAACACACAGCGCGGCGGCGGCACGGTGCATGACTACGCGGCATTCCTTGCGGCACTGCGCGCCAAGGCATTCGGCGCAGCGGTCATCACCGGCAACTACCCGAGCGATTGGGTCACTCCAGAATTGCGCGACGCGGCCATGACCACGCAGATCGTTCTGATCGACACGCTTGAGAACCCGCTCTGCAACATTGCCGAGTGCGTGCTTCCTGGCGCGACGTGGACTGAGAAGGGCGGCACCTTCGAGAACGCCAAGAATCGCCTGCAAGCATTCGAACGCGCCATCGAGCCGATTGACTTCGTCAAGGGCGAGTTGCAAATTGGCGCGGACCTCCGCGCTGGCTTTGACGGCCGCGCTGCGCGGCCGATCACTGCCGAAGCTTCGCGAACGGCGATGGCTGCGGTCCCTGGTCTTGCATGCTTCGCAACTGAAGTGCACGTCCCAGACCTGTCATTCGAACAGTCTTCAGATATGCAGTTTGCCGAACTGTAAATAGGTGCCGTTCACCCCTGTCCCCATTTTCGGGGCATCACTGCGCTACCAACGGCGTGAACACCACGTTCTGAGGAACACCCCCACCTGGCCCGCAGGCGCCGGAGAGGACAGGGCCGC
>NSIA01000095.1 GCA_002737585.1 Planctomycetaceae bacterium
GCTGGCTTTGTATTCACTGATTTCCTTGGAGCGCGCACGCAGGGCCACTGGATCAGCAGCCTGCAACGCCAGTACCGCCCACGTCACGATGCCCGGCGGCAGATCAGTGTGCCGGTATTCGCAACGGATGGCGGCGCGGTCATAGACGTGTTCTTCGCCGTTCCAATCAACAAGGCCAACCGATTGCAACGTGTCACCAATGGCGCCGTACTTTCCGCCGGCATTCATGCGCACCGCTCCGCCGATGGTTGCTGGAATACCGATCAATGGCTCCAGTCCCGCCAAGCCTGCAGCGACCGTTTCGCGGATGGTCTTGCCAAGGTCGCGGCCTCCACCGACGCGTGCTGCAGTGACCGGTCCATTGGCATTGAGTTGCAGCCCCTTGAAGCAGGGGGCATCCAAGCGGACCACCACGCCTTCGACGCCTTCGTCAGTAACCAGGAGATTTGCGCCCTCGCCAAGAATGCGCACGCGCACGGCATTGCGTGAGCAGCGTCGCAGCAGGGTGGCAAGTGCTTCCGGTGTTTTCGGTCGAACCAGTGCATCAGCAGAACCACCGATGCCGTACCAGGTGTGTTGCGCGAGCGGCGCATCAAGCTCGACGTCGACATCGAGGTCAGCAAAGAGCGTGGTACTTCCCAGTGGATCCGTGGCCATAGTCATTACGCGTGCCCGCTGGCGCGGCCAAGAAAGGCGTGGCCGATCTTCCAAACCGGTCCGGCGCCCATGACCACAATCAGGTCACCGTCGGCGGCCATCATTTCCAATTGTTCAACAATGGCGTCAAACGGATAGAGGTGCATGGCTGCGATGCCGCGTGCGCGTAAGCGATCAACAAGGTCGGAGGCGCTCACCTTGGTGCGCTCCTCTTCACTATCGCGCACAAAGTAGATGTCCGGCACGATCACCATGTCGGCGTTCGAGAAGCTCTTGGCGAAGTGCTCAAGAAGGAATCGCGTGCGACTGTGTTGATGAGGCTGGAAGACGCAAATGAGGCGCTTGGGTTCGAAGCGCGTCCGCAACGCCTTGAGCGTGGTTTCGCACTCGGTGGGGTGGTGGCCGTAGTCATCGAACACCGTGACTACGCCGCCATGACGCATGGTGCGTTCGCCCAAGTTCTGCATGCGCCGATCAAGACCAAGGAAGTTGCCGAGCGCAGTGCCGATGGCGTTCCACTCTGCACCGAGCCAGTGCGCCAAGATGGCCGCCGCGGCACCGTTGAGTGCCATGTGGTCGCCGGGCATGCGGCCCACCCAACTGCAGACAGCTTGACCATCAACAAGGATGGTGCTGAGGCCAGTACGCGGATCGTATTGAACGTGGTAGTCAGCGCTGGGCGACCAACCGAACGTAGACACTGCGCATGACAGGCCACTGGCCACGTCGCGTCGATGTGCACCATCAGCAGCAATCAACAACTTTCCGCCATGCTTTGCTGCTGGAATCAGTGCTGCAAATTCATGGAACGCCTTGATGATGTTCTCAAGATTTCCGTAGATTTCTAGGTGATCTTCTTCAACGTTGTTGATCAGGCCAATCACCGGATGATGATGGTGGAAGCTACGATTGAATTCGCAAGCCTCCGCAACAAGAATGCCTGGGCGACCGCGTTGCGTCCCCGCAGGAATGGTGTCAGAACCAGTACGACTCCCGCCACCAATCTGCGCGCAGGTTGCGCCAACAATCAAACTTGGATCAAGTCCGCACTCAATGAGAATGTACGAGAGCATTGAACTGGTGGAACTCTTGCCGTGCGTGCCGGCGATGCTGACGCCAGTGCGTCCCTTCTGCACCAGGCCAATGGCCTCGGCGTAACTCACCACGTCAATACCGCGGCGACGCGCTTCGTCAACTTCCGGGTGTTCGCTCTTGATGGCGGCGCTGGCAATCACCAGGTCGCATGGAGCAGGCAGTTGTTCTGCGGCGTGACCGATGCGCACGGTGATGCCTTCGGACTCCAGCGCTTCGGTTGCCGAACTGGCCGTCATATCACTGCCGGAAACTTCCGCGCCACGGCGCTTGAGCATCTGTGCAAGCCCACTCATTCCGCATCCACCGATACCAACCAGCCACACGCGCCGACCTGCGAAGTCGGGGACTTCCAGGTCCTTCAGGCTCGGGCCGGTGCTCTCAAACAGTGTGCTCACAGATTCATCCTTTGGATCCGCGACGGCATCTCGGGCGGTGCTCCGGTGAGTGGTGCGAGCTCCTGCGGTCGAGATGTAGGCGAGGTCAATATCGTTCACGTCCAAGATATCGGCAAGCCGGGTAGAAAATCCTCATTGTTTTGGCATGACAGGCGTTCTTTCGGGACACTTGTCCGCCGGGACGGGGTTGGTCACCCTTACAATCCGGGCACTCATGGCGGGCAATACAGATATCCACGCGCAGGTTCTCTTGGTCGATGACGATCGGGGGCACGCCGAGACCATGGCGGACGCCCTTAAAAAACCGGGTCATGTCTGCACTATTCGCCACAGCCGGGCCGAGGCCGAAGATGAATTGCGCCACGGGGCGTTTGACGTCATCGTCACCGACCTAGTGATGGAATCGCCAACCGCGGGGCTTGAAGTATTGGAACTAGCCAAGCGGCTGCAGCCCGACGCCGAGACCATCATGGTCACAGCGCACGGGGACATTCCCACCGCCAAGCGCGCCTTGCAGGGCGGGGCATACGACTTCATTGAAAAGCCCATTGATCTGGTGGTGTTCCGCAATCTGGTGCAGCGCGCCGCAGAAACCGTGGTATTGCGCCATCAAAACAGCCGTTTGAAGGGCGAACTTGATGCGGCGTTTGGCTTTGAAGGCATCATTGGCGATAGCCCGGCTATGCGGCAAGTGGTGGCCTTGATCCGCCAGGTTGCCCCAAGTTCCATCCCGGTGTTGGTACGCGGGGAGAGCGGTACCGGCAAGGAGCTGGTGGCTGCCGCTATTCATAAGGCCAGTCGGCGGGCCGCCCGTCGCTATGTGACATTCAACGCGGCCGGTCAGTCAGAGAGTTTGCTGGAAGACCAGCTCTTTGGCCACGTGCGCGGTGCATTCACCGGCGCGGACAAGGATCGCGAAGGTGTATTTGAATTTGCTGACAAAGGCACGCTGTTCCTTGATGAGATCGGTGATATGCCGCTCACTATGCAGCCCAAATTGCTGCGCGTCCTGGAAACCGGCGACTTGGTGCGGCTTGGTTCCAATGAGCAGCGCAAGACCGATGTTCGTTTCGTCAGTGCCACCAATCGTGACTTGTCACAGATGTCAAAGGATGGCCGCTTCCGCGAGGATCTTTACTACCGAATCCGCGGTGCGGAGATTGTCATTCCCCCGCTTCGGGAACGGCGCGAGGACATTCCGCTGCTGGTAAATCACGCCGTCGGCAAGTACGCGGCGGAACTTGGTCGGCCGCGCCCGCTGGTGCCACAGCCAGTGATGATGCGACTGATTGGTTACGACTGGCCGGGCAATGTGCGTGAATTGTTCAATGCCATTCATCGCATGGTGGTCACTTCACAAGGCCCGGAACTTTCGCTGCGCGATGTTCCTGATGAAGTGCGATCCTCCGACGACTCCGCTGAGGGGCAGGGTGCAGTTGGTTCGCTCGCCGGAGTTGGCCTTGACAAACTAGAGAAGGAAGCAATTCGGCAAACGCTGGCAATGACTGCTGGAAATCGTGAGCAAACTGCGCAGATGCTTGGCATTGGTGAGCGCACGCTGTACCGCAAGTTGAAGGAGTACGGTCTCCGCTGAGTGCGGTACCGCTCCACCATGCCCATGGATCAACCGTTGGAATCCACAGCAAAGCACGCGCCGGATGGCGAAATTCGCCTCACCGGAATTCCGTGGACACTGTGGCGCCATGTTGTCTGGGAATTGCTGCGCGTGTTTGCAGTCACTGCATCGGTGATCGTGACCGTCATCGCCTTTGGTGCTGCAGCCAAGCCGCTGGCAGACAATTCCATCGGCGCCAACACCATCTTTAAGTATGTGACCTTGGCCATGGTGCCAATGCTGCAATTTGCCATGCCATTTGCGGCAGGCTTTGCTGCAACATTGGTCATGCACCGATTTGCTACTGACAATGAAGTGGTTGCCATGTCGGCGTGTGGTATGGGATATCGAAGGATCTTTGCGCCAGTCGCCATTCTGGGTGGCACGCTGTGCGTGGTGATGTTGGTACTGGTGGCGTTTGTGGTTCCGCACTTCTGGACGCGGATGAAGGAATTGGCAACAGCGGACGCAACGCAGGTCCTGATTGCGGCAGTTGGGCGCGGTGAGGCGGTGGTTGCAGACAAGATGATGATCTACGCTGACGCGGCGCGGGAAGTGGAACCTCCGGCTGGATTGGGCATCAAACGCAGACTTCTGCTCACTGGTGTAGCCGCTATCGAACTTGACCAAGCGGGTGGTAGTTCCATCGCCACTGAATTCACAGCTGAGGATGCCGCGGTGGACATCCATGAAACCCCGCGCGGCATGGTGGCCAAGATTTCTTTGATGAACGCCACGGTGGTTCGCCCTTCTGAAGGTGCGATCGTTACGTTGCCGCTCGCGGAGCCGGAAGCATCATCGCTCTACAGTGGCTTTGAACGGGGCCCCAAGTTTCTTGCGGTGCAAGAGATCTTTGCGCTACGCGGTGATGTGGACCGCTCCGAGACGGTGAACAATGCCAAGCGCCCCTTGGTGGCGGTGTTGGGCGAACTGGAACTGTGGCGCTGCGTTGAACCAGCCGTTGCTCGTGGCACTATTGAACTTTCCGAGCCTGGCACGGCGCGCGCCTTTCGAATCAGTCAGGTGACAGTCAAGGGCGGCGAGTTGCGCCCGGCCCCTGGTCACGAGGATTTCTTGCTCTTGGAAACCGCCAATGGCAAGGAGATTCGCAGCGCCCACGCGTCGGCCGGCACACTGCGCGCCGTCAGCGAGTCTGGATTTGAACCACGATTCGCGCTGATCATTCCGGGCTCCACGCAGACGAAGGACCTGGTCACCGGGCTTCCGGGACGCTGGGCGCCGCGTATCGATGATCTACTTCCAATTGGTTGCACGCCAAAGGATTGGTCAGCCGTTTCCAGTGTGGAAGTACTGCGCGCCGCGCGTGAGTTTCCAACCGCCGATGGCATTGCTCCGCTGCCAGCCATGCGTGCGCAACTTCCTCGGCAACTGGCGAAACTGCAGCTCATGCGCGACGATGTTGTGTGGGAGTGTGATTCGCACGTGGCCAATCGTTTAGCGCAATCGGCAAGTATTGTCTTGGTGCTACTCTTGGGCGCGGCGCTCGCGGTGGCAATGAAGCGAGCGATGCCGCTCACTGTGTATCTCTTGGCATTCATTCCTGCGGTAACCAACATATTCATGGTTTCTGGCGGTCAGTTACTGATGTCCGACGGCAAAGTGCTGGTTGGATCCGTGGTCATGTGGGGCGGAAACTTCTTGCTATTTTCAGTATTGTTTTTGACATGGAGGCGCATCGTTCGCAACTGAACCAGCGAGCACGTACGTCATGCGCATCCTTGATCGAACCATCATCGGCCGCTTTCTTTGGAACTTCTTTGTCCTATTCACGCTGCTATTCATCTTTGCTTCCTCGATTGATGTGATCTTGCAGATGGAGAAGTACTTGCGTGCCGCGTCATACGTTGTAGAGAATGGCACCTACAAGTACCGAGCGGTTGCATTTGTGGCAATGATTTTTCAGTTTCACGGACCGCGCGCCTTTCAATTCTTCCAGTTCATGGTTGGTCTGCTCGGCGTGGGTGCTATGGGCTTCACGTTCTCGCAGATGCATCGCACGCGAGAACTGGTGGCAATTATGGCCGCCGGCGTTCCGCTGCGGCGCTGCGTGTGGGCGGTATTGGTAGCGTCGCTGGCACTGAATGTCGTTGGTGTACTGAACCAGGAATTGGTGCTTCCACGCTTTGCGGATCAGTTGATGCTTGATCACTCCGATCTTGGCAGACGCGATCGCGCTTCGTTCCCGGTGACGGTGACACGTGATAGCGCTGGCAACTTGCTTTATGCATCCAGCTTTGATCCAGAATCACACCGGATTACTGGATTCCTTGGCCTTGAACGCGACGAGCGTGGCTCGCTGGTACGCCGCACCACCGCGCCGTCTGCCAACTGGGACGAGGAGCGATCAACCTGGGTGCTCACAGGTGGTACTTCGGTGTTGCGTGATCCGGCAGTGCGCGATGGCGTGACGCAGTCTC
>NSIA01000096.1 GCA_002737585.1 Planctomycetaceae bacterium
GTAGCCGGTGCCCACCAATACGGGTGCCGATACTGCGCCCACGGTGGGTACKGACCAGAGCGCTTCGCGTACCGCTGCGGGAACTCCGGGATCAAACTTACTCATTGGTGAAATGAGACCGCCGCGCGCCCCACTGATATCAGTGCTGATTTCAGCAGCAATATCCTCAAATCGATCACCTTTCGCCAGTCGATCGGTCACATTTTGTGCGCCGCGCAGGTCTGGAACTGCAATCACGCGCGGCTTACGCTTGGGGCCGTGGGCGGCATCATGGGCTGCTGCAATTTGCGTTTCCTGCACTTCAACATCGGGCGCCACCAATGCACGCAACACCGCGTTGCGCCACAGCAGTCCGTTCCAGCGCACTGGTCCCAGCCCTTGGCGTGCTCGCAATTCCTCTAGCAATCGATCGGCGCGGGCACGGTCTTTATCCAGATACCCAAGCAGCAATTCTTCTTCGCGCTTCAGGGCTGCGGCATCCGGCGCAATGCTGCGCGTGCGCGCTCGTTGCGCAAGTTGTTCATCCAGGAGCACTTCTTGCAGCGCTGCACTTCCGGCAAGTTCCGCAAGTACTGGGCGCAGACGATCCCACGTGATGGTGCTTTCCTTCCAGATGGCGGCGATACCAGCGGCGCCGTCCACGCTCTTGACCGGGGGCGGACCGGACGGCACGGATGCAGCAGGGGGCGCAGGCACTGGCTGCRCAGAAAGAAGAAGGACCACCATCATGGCGCTGTTCATGCACGCAGTCTACGAGTGTCTCACTGGGCGAGCGGCACTTTGTAGACCACGCCGCCAGACACGGTTCGCGCCACGGGATTGAGTAGTGACGCCACTGCGCGCACTCGGTCGGGGGTGAGGATTGGGTCGATCCAACCGGATGCCTTCCACCGTGCCAGCATGGATTCGCCGATGGCTAGGTGGGTGAGGTGTTCATCGACACTGAGCGCGCGCACGGCRGCAGCTGGATCATCCGGATGCGCGCGCAACACGCGGCTCAACGGTCCGCCGTCCCACACGGTGCCGGTGATCGGCGTGATGTGGCACCAGAACACATCGGCATCGCCTTCGCTACCGAGCACGGCACCGGGGGGCAATTGCCAGTTGGCAATCCAGGCGAGCGGCATGGCATCGCCAAGGGTGGCTGATTCCTGCGCGAATGCTGCGGTGCCGGGGCCGAGGTCGTTGGCAATTTCTCGCACCATTCCCTGGCCATCAACATCCGTTGCTACGGTGCGGCCAGAAGCGCACAGCTCCACCGCGCTGGCSGTKCGCGGATCGATCCGCATCAATAGGCTCGGCTGTAGTGACCACGCCGTCAGCAGCAGCGCGCTGAGTGCAACAATGATTCCGCGCGTCTGTTGTGCCAATACTGGCGCTGCCGCTACCGCGGTTGCCACCGTTAGCGGCACTGCACATGGAAGCAGGAAGCGTGACTTCAGATGTGTTGCAAACATCCAGAACAGCAACTGCGCCAGAAGCATCGCGCCGAGCGCGAGGCCCATGGACCGCATGTGTCGCATACGCCGGATGCCAATCATGAGCATCACGATCGCCGCGCTGCCGATCCAGAACGCAACGCTCCATTGTGGCAGCCACGGATCCGCATCGGGGGCCGCACCGAATCCCTGCAGGAATCCGGCATCRACAAGCGCACGCAGTCGCGCGCCGATTCCGATGTCGGCAGCRGCCGTGTGCCCGGCGGCAAAGCGTGTCACTTGCTCTTCCGTCCACCATCCATTGCCAGACGAAATGAGGGGCATGCGAAACGGGAACGTCCACGATCCGGTGGCTGCATGATTCCTGATGAGCCACGGCGCCAGTATCAGGAGCGCGGTGAGCGAGGCCGCGCCAACGCTCGCTGCCAACGCTCGCGCGTGGCGAGTGGAACTGGTGGGGTTCGTTGCCTGTGCGGTCACCAGTGCCCAGCACGCAAACGGCAGTACCGCCATGCCTGCGGCGACCAACTTTGCACCCACTGCTGCGCCCAGCAGCAGCCCCAAAGCGATCCCGATGCGCCACACTCCAGCGTGCTCGCGCGCGGTCCATGCCAGCATGGCGGCAGCCAGCATCAGCAGCACAGCCATTTCGTTGTAGGCCAAGCTGCCGGTGACGATCACCCATGGAATCCCGAGGAATCCGCACCATCCGATCGCTCGCGCCCACGCACGCTGGCGCCGATCGCCTCCAGCAAGGACCTCGGCAGTGGCTGCCACCATCCACGCGGCGCATACCGCTAGCACCGCGTGCAGCGCTTGCGGTGCCATTGCCATGTCGTGCGCGGGGACGGAGGCGGCGGAGAGTGAGAAGAGTTGCAGGTACGCGCCTTCCATGAAGCTTGGGAAAGCGGAATAGACGTTGTGCCGAAGCGGCTCCAGTGCGCCCGCAGTCAGCCACTCCTTTGGTAACTCCAAGTGGTAGGCAAGCGCGTCGTAGCCACCGAACTCGCTGCTCCACGCCAGTCCCGGGGGCAACGCGGTGGCCAACGCCAAGGCAGCGATCGCCGGCAGTGCGCACCAGAGCAGGGGATCCGTCGCGATGGAGCGCACGCGGAACAGACTGCCAACAAACCGCCATGACAAGCCGGGCCAGCCGGCCAGGATCCAGCCGATCCCCATGCCGATCCACCAGGCAAGTCGCGACCACGTATGGGTCGGCATGCATCCAAGCGTTGCAAACAGGTTGACCACCGCCAATGCGAATGCCACTCCAAGCCCGATGGCCAGTGGGGTGCGGCGCGGGTCACCGGGCTCCATGCGCGGGAACAACACGCGGCGGAGCACCCGACCGTACCCCGCTGCCGCGGCAATCCATAAGACTGAAACGCATGCCGGGCCACGGAACCACACCTTGGTGGGAAACGCACTCTCCGCYAGCAGCACGCCGCCAAGAACCACACCCGCCAGAGCCATCGCAGCGAACTGCGCGCGGCGGTCGATCGGGGCGTCGGGCAGCGGGGCGGTGACCGTCATGCGGACATCTTCGCAGATCGTTCATGGTTCGGCGACCGCATGACCGATATCTCTGCAGCACGACGGCGGACAGGAGTTCGCCCGCGGAATGCCCCGCATCACCTCAGGAACGGAGTTCCACATGAAGGTCCGAACGACACGCTTTGGAGAAGTTGAGATTGATCCCACCCGCCTGCTGGTGTTTCCACACGGCCTGCTGGGATTTGCCCGGTTCCGAACGTTCGCGCTCTTGCAGCCCGATGACCGCGGCGTCTTCTACTGGCTCCAGTCGATTGAGGATCCGGAACTGGCCTTTGTTGTGACCGATCCAACCGCGTGGGCCACTGGTTACACCGTGCCGATTCGCGTCGGTGAGTTGACCGAGCTGGGCCTGGAGCGCGCCGAGGATGCCACCATCTTTGCGATCGTTAACCGCCGCGACGGTGCCATCACTGCCAATCTCCAAGGACCGATTGTCGTCAACGCGGCATCGCGCACTGGTATTCAGTTGGTGCTGAGCGACCGCACCTGGAGCACGCGCCATGAGTTGGTGCGACTGCCCGGCACCGCGGTTGCGCAAAGCGCCTGAACCCGCACTCACTACGGACCGCCGACGGATCGTCGGTCCACATTGCTAGCCACGGAAGGCCACCATGCTCGTTCTCTCTAGACACTGCGATGAAGCCATCATGATCGGTGACGATGTTGAGATCGTCATTGTTGACATTCGTGGCGACAAGGTTCGCCTGGGCGTCAATGCTCCGGCACGCGTTGCGGTGCATCGCAAAGAAATCTACGAATCCATTCGCGAGGAGAACGCGCAAGCTGCGTCATTGCGCGGAGTACTTGGTTCGCTGCCGGGTGCGCCGTCTATGGCGCATCAGCGTGCAGCGGCGATCTCCAGTATTGCTGCCGCGCGCATCAGCGCATAAGCGGCGCGCTGCGTCTCAGCGCGCGCCGCGTCTCAGCGGCGCATAGGAAACACAGCCACCCGCCGCGGTAGTGCGCGAGCCGGTGGCAGGGGCGGAGTGATGGGAAAAGGGACAACGCCCCGCGTGATGCGGGGCGTTGTCATTGGTACTTGCAATCTGTGTCAGGCTTCGCGAGGCGTGTTCAGGCTTGCTCGTACGGAGCCGACCGTGAATGCACGCGTCACAATTACGCTGCCTTGGCGGTCTTTGCGTGATGCTGGACCGAGCAGTGCGTGCGCGCCGTGGTGACCAGCGTGTCAAACGTGGCTGGATCGTGGATGGCGATTTCGCTGAGCATCTTGCGATTCAACAGGCAGCCCGCGCGGGACAGGCCGTTGATCAGCAGGCTGTACTTGAAGCCGCGCATCCGGCACGCTGCAGTGATGCGCGTGATCCAGAGTTGGCGATAGTTGCGGCGGCGCAGGCGGCGGTGACGCCACATGTTGCGCAGGGCGCGCATGATGGCGACCTTGGCTTGCTGCTTGAGGCGGCTCTTGGTTCCGTAGTAACCGCGGGCTTCGCGGAGGAGTTTGCGGCGAGCCTGGGTTCGGGCTGCGCCCTTGCGTGCACGTGGCATGGGGTGTCCTCAGTGTCGTGTCCGGCGGAGGCCGATTCGATCGGCGCTTTGGTCCCGACGGACGATGCGGATGTAAGCATCAACGCGCACTGCGCTGATGCAACGAACAAACAGTTACTTTGCAGCTGGAGCAGATACGTCGGCCACTGCGGCTTCGCGGATCTTCTCGTCTGCAACCGAACGCTCTTCGGAGCGGAGACCGCGGCCGAGAAGCTTCTTCAGGAAGCGCAGGTCACCGCTGCGCGCATAGCGCGACTTGCGGTACGACCGCAGCTCAGTGCCGGTCTTGTTGCTCTTCAAATGGCGGCTATTTGGGGCCTTGAATCGCACCTTGCCCGTTTTGGTGAGCTTGATGCGCTTGAGCAGACCGCGATGGGACTTTTGCTTCGGCATGGTGATCGTTCCTCAGTGAGTGCCGGCTGAAGGCGCGGCGGGGGATCGGCAAAGATAGCGGAATCCTCGCTTGCCCACAATGGCTTGCAGCATGGAATTCTCGTTATTTGGTCACTGAGACACAAAGTTGTCAGCGGCAACGCTCGGCCATGACCGAAGTTCAAGTACTTCACGGCCCCGTTCGTCGCGCGGAAGCCAGATGTTGTCCATGGAATTGGCGGGCGAAGTAGTGAGAATCGGCGAGGTCTTCCATTCGATCGCACCATCGCTAAACAGCAGATTTTGCCCTGATCCACGGTGGTTACTGGAGTTCACCACGCGGGATTCGGCGTTGAATCCCATGCGGCGCGCTTCGATCATTGGGTTGGAATCGGCAACCACCACCGTTCGTCCCGGGGTGYCAAGCAC
>NSIA01000097.1 GCA_002737585.1 Planctomycetaceae bacterium
TAGGTGGCGAACTGTTTGTTCAAGGAGCGCACTTGCTATCCCAATACTCGCCCCACACCCCTCTTGACTGAACAGCGCGCGCCAGCCAAGTGGCAATGTTGAGATGGAAGCCGTGCGCACCCCAGGCATCAACAAATCAGGAAGCAGATCGGCCAGTCGTTGTGTGTGAAGCGCGCGGCGTGTGTTTGCCCAATGGGGCTCATACACGCGCAATTTCACCTCAGAACCGTGAAAATCCTGATAGGGAAATCCATTCAACGTGACGATCGATAGTCCCAGCGCCGCCAATCGGTCTCGTAGTTCCGTGCCACCGCCGATTGATTCGGAGAGCTGTTCCGCGGCTCGCGCAGAGAGCCACAAGCCAATCGGAAGCATCCCGTTAGGTGTAACGCGATCACGTACTGGAACAAACACTCGCTCGACATGCTCGCACGTCTCTTTGATAGTGCGACCCGCGACGACGTTGGTGCAATATGCAGGGAGCACTGTAAATCAGGGCCGGCTACTCGATGAACTCGAGGACTTTGACGACCCTGACGACCCGGAGGATGCGCCGGATGAGGACTTTGCACCCGCCGCTCCTGAAGCCCCGGTCACGTCAAGTGGTTTGTTGGGATCGCTTAACACCATCTCCGTGCGTGTCACGGTGGTCTTGCGACGTCCACCACGAACTTCAACGGTGGTTTCCACCGTGACAACACTGTTGCTTGATACGCCGTTCTTGGTCACCGAATGTGTTTCGGTAGACGTCGAAGTGGTGGTCGACGACCCTGTTTCATCGGTTGGTTCCTCGGTAACTTCTACCGTCTTTTTAGGGGCAACTGCTGATGTAGCTACTGGTGCCGCATTGGTGGTCGAGGGTAGATTCGCTGGCGCATCTGCCTTCTTCGCCTTGACGATCGCTGCGTCAAGATCCGCGTTTGGCGATCCAATGAACGCGATGTTGCCATCTTTTCCAACCACGAACGATGTTGGAATGCTGTTGCGCTTCGCGGCGGTCATCCAGGTCTTGGCCATGGTGCCATCGCCGTCAAATGCAATTGCAAAGCCAATAGCGTCCCCTTTCGCTTTGACAAAGTCGTCCACGCGCTTGGTGCCGTCCGCTGCGTCTTTGCCGCGCTCAAATCCAGCGACACCAATGAATTGCACATCAGGATTTTGCTTCTGCAGTTCGGTGAGGTGGGGCATGCTGGCAACACATGGTCCACACCAAGTGGCCCAAAATTCGATCACGTGAACTTTGCCAAGCTCAAGCGTCTTCGACTCTGGGCCACGAACGAATGAATCAACAGTAAGAGCGGGCGCTGGACTGCCCGGCACAAGTACATCACCGATTGCGAAGAGGGCCACCGTGGAGACGAGGGTTGAAATGAGCATGAAATCAGCCTACTCCCTGCGCGCCGCGTCGACGAGGCGGCGAATGACCCCAAGTCCCATGGTTTTGTCCTCTGTTCGCTCAGGATGCCATTGCACCCCAACATAAAAGGGCTTGGCGACATCGCGAATTGCCTCAATGACCCCGTCGTCAGATACACCGATCACCTCAAGATGTGCGGCGCTGCCAAGTGCTTGGTGATGTGAACTGGCAACCAAACCGTCTCCGAGCGCACTCGTCACCATGTGTTGGTAATCGTTTCGGTGCCGATCACTATCCGGCAATTGGTCGCCAAGGTGCTGAATCAGCTCGGCACCATGATGAATGCCCATCAACTGCATGCCAAGGCAAATGCCAAGCACAGGCATTTCTGGTGTTGCATCAAGTTGCTTGAGCAGGGCAAAGTCCGCAGCTTGGCGCGCAGCATCCATCACCTTCGCTTGTGGGTGAAGTGGAATGCCAAACAGCCGGGTGTCGACATCATCTCCACCAATGATGATGATGCCGTCAACCGCGGAAATCAGTTCAGCCCGAAGATTTGCGTCAGCGGGAAGAATGATGGGAAGCCCGCCAGCGGCTACCACCGAATCGATGTAAGTGGCGCGCACCTGGTGGCGCGCCCGGCCTTGCTCGTCACGGGCAATGTCTGCGGTAATGCCAATCCGTGGTCTTGAGGAATATGCCATGTGCAAACGATATTGCATCTGCGGCCGAAACCGGGCATCATTCCCTAATGCGCCCAACTAATTCAGCCAGCATGACCACTGCGGTGGTCGCTCTCTCTGCCTCCGTCGCGCTTGCCGACGTATCTCTTCCAGCCGCTTTCACCGACCATATGGTGTTACAGCGCGACCGGCGTACGCACGTCTTTGGCCGTGCGCAGCCTGGCGAACAGATCACTGTGGAGTTGATTGATTCCAAGGGCGCAGTGCTACGTAGCGGCAAAGCGGTCGCGGGCCAAGGCGGGCGGTTTATTGTTGAATTGGCGCCGATGGCTGGCAGTGATGATCCGCTCACGCTTGATGTGAAGGGCGCCAATACCGTCAGTGTGAAGGACGTGGTGGTTGGTGACATCTGGGTGGCGGGCGGACAAAGCAATATGGAGTGGACCCTGGGTGGCACCGGCGATCAGACCGCTGCTGGTATTGCCATTGCCAACGAGCCGTCTATTCGCTTCCTTCGAGCGCCACATGTCACAGCAAACCGCGCCGCTTTCACAGTGGATGCTGCATGGAGAACATTGACCCCCGCGAGTGCTCCAGACATGGGTGCTGTGGATTTCTGGTTTGCGCAACAACTGCGTAAATCAAACGGTGTGCCGATTGGAATCTTGGAAATCAACTGGGGTGGAACGCGCGCTGAGCCCTGGACTGATTTGGCAACGCTTGGTGCTGACCCCCTCTACACCGCTCGAGTCACTGAACTGCGTCGCGCGGTGGATACGTGGAACTCGCTTTCCGCCGCCGACCGCGAAGTTGCGTATCAGGCTGAACGAAAGATCTTTCAAGAAGCTGGGACTGCGTGGTGGAGCGCGATCAACGCCACCGACCCCGGAGCAAAGGGAAAGTGGTACTCAAAGGACGCGCCTGAAGACGCGAGTGAGTGGAAACCAGTAACACTACCGGTACGTTGGAATGCTGATCCAGCCCGCAAGAATGTTGATGGGATCGAGTGGTACCGCCGAACGATCGAAATTCCTGCGGAATGGGGTGGTAAAGAGTGCTTCATCGAACTCGGAGCCATTGACGATGCTGACGTTCTCTTTGTGAATGGGAAGCCAATCGCTAACACCATTTCCGATATTGGAACTGCACGCAAGTACCGCATCCCGGGGGCACTGATGACCGCGGGGCCGTGCACCATCGCTGTTGAACTGCTTGATATGCAGGGCGAGGGTGGCTTCACTGGCTCCCCAGAGGCCATGCGAATCAGCTGCGCTGCGGCTAACAACGCTTCCATTTCACTATCAGGAGAGTGGTTGGCCCGCATGGGTCGATCGGCTTCTGGATTGCCGCAGCCGCCATCGCGCCCGTCCCAAGAGTTGGCGCCTGGAACCGGAAACGGCGACCCCGCATCAATGTTCAATGCCATGATTGCGCCATTTGCTGGAGTCGAAATCAAGGGGGCCATCTGGTATCAGGGCGAGTCGAATGCTGGATCAGTAGTTGATGCCGAGGCGTACCGGTCCTTGTTGCCGCTCACTATTCGAAGTTGGCGCGCGGCGTTTCAACAGCCAGATATGCCGTTTGGAATTGTTAGTTTGGCATCGCACCATGCCCACCATGAAAACGATGCAATTGCAGGCGTATGGCCACTGCTACGTGATGCGCAACTTGCCACCGAACGTTCATCTCCCAATGCGGGCGTAATCACCACCATTGATGTTGGTGACGCTGATGACATTCACCCACGAGACAAGCGCACTGTCGGTGAGCGGCTTGCACGATGGGCCATGGCTACCTCGTATGGCCAGCCCGATACTGCTTGGCGTGGGCCGCGAACAAAGAGTGTTCGTCGTGACACCGATGGGATCATCATTGACTTTGATGTGGAGCGTGGACGCCTGACAACGCGCGACGGCAAGGCGCCGGCGAGCTTTGCAATCGCCGGCGCGGACGGCAAGTTTGTGAAAGCGGATGCTGAACTGCGTCCACCCAACACCATCAAGATTCGGAGTTCGGATGTGCCGCTGCCGGTAGAGGTTCGCTACGCGTGGCAAGACAATCCGGCAGATGCAAATGTCATTGATGAACTGTCCAACTTGCCGGCGCACCCGTTCCGTGTTCGTGTTGAAGCAGATCCAATACAGACGCAACCTGAAATCACGCCATGAATGGCCCACCAATTCCCCTTGGTCGTTCCATTCTTGGAATGTTCGCGGGCTATCTCTTGTCAGTCGTGCTGCTCTTATTGTTGGTTGCTCTGTGTTACATCGAACTTGGTTCAGAGGGCGTCTTTGTAACAAACTCGTACCGCGACACTTCGCTCTTTGAAATTCTCAAGTTGGCGTGTGGATGTATCGCTGCCATTGCTGCGGGCTGGCTAGCGGTACGAATCGGTGGGATGCGCGCCGCGGTGATGCTGGCTGTGCTTATGGCGGTCACCGGCCTTGTGAATGGCTCGATCTCATGGAGCAAGCAGGAGTCACGCAAAGAGCCTTGGCTCGAACGAGCGCCCGGTACTGTCAACTTTACGTTGGCCAGTGAGAACACACAAAACAGCGCGTTGTATATATTTTCGTTGCCCTTTGTAGGGCTCGTTGGATCTCTTGCTGGTGGAGCCTTGTGTGCCGCCATTCAGCGCCGACGCTAGGTGTTGGTTGGCCGTACTTGCAGCACCCCGGTCCACTTTCCTGGCTTCATCCAGCCACGCGCAGCGATAAATGCTGCCAGTGTGCCGAGTGATGCCACTGCATATCCAACAGCGTACGAGTGGGCCACTGTGTTGTGCATGGACTCAAGGTGTGGGCTCGCTGCTGCATCAATCTGGGCGTTTGCATCACCAGAGCGCATCATCATTCGTAGTTCAGCAACTTGCTCACGCGGGGCAGCGCCCTCAGCGGCGCCGAACCATCCAATTGCAAGTGAAACCGTTGCTGCAACCACCGCCACACCGACACTTCCACCAATCTGTCGAAAGGTCTGCACCAGCCCGGACACTTGACCACGTTCTGAGTGGGGCACGCGACCGAGCGCATCAGTATTGGTTGGACTCATAGTGAACGCAATGCCAATTCCAAGTACGAACATCCCCACAGCCATGACCGGGTAGCTCTGAGTCCAGGCACCCACTGCTTGTATCACCATTCCAAGCGTTGCCGCCGCGGTCCCCCACGATGCTGGCGCCCGAACACCAGATCGGTCGTACCAACGTCCCGCCACATGCACAATCAGAATGACAGGTGCCAGTAGTGGAAGTAGGGATAAACCTGCTTGAAACGGCGTAAATCCAAGCACTTCTTGCGCATAGACCGAACCAGCAATCACTAGCCCGGTCATAGCAAATTGCATGCTTGCAATCACCAGTGCGTCAGCAAGCAACGCTCGATCTGTGAATAGACGTAAGCGCAACAATGGATGTGGGTGCCGAAGTTGCCGCCGTACAAACACAACCAAGACCACTGCGCCACCACCGAGCAAACTCAGTGTCAAGGGATCCGTCCACGCCATCATGCCGTTCGCGCCCACGGTGCCAATTTGCTGCAAGCCGTACACAAACGATGGAAGTCCAATGAGCAACAGCGCTCCACCAATCCAATCGATTGTTCGATCTACACTTCGAGCGTCGCGCGGACGGGCGATCGCCGTCAGTGCCACAGCACCAACAGCGACGGGAACATTCAGCCAGAACACCCATGGCCACCCCATGTTCTCAACAATAAATCCACCGAGCGCTGGTCCAATCGCCATGAATACCAGCGGAATTCCTACATAAACCGCCATCGCTTTGCCACGTTCACCTGGTGCAAATGCGCCAATGACAAGTGCCCCCGATGCTGGCTGCATCAAGCACGCTGCAACTCCTTGCAGTATGCGCCCAACAATCAGTTGTGTTCCGTCGTGTGCAGAAGCACACACGATGCTTGCGAGGGCAAATCCAATGACTCCGGCTATAAACGCGGGGACCTTGCCAACCAGATCACCGATGCGGCCACCAAGGGCCATCAATGACGCCAACGTGATCAGGTAACTGGTAATGATCCACGCCTGATCAACATCACTCATTGAAAGCGCTGATCCCATGCGTGGTAGCGCCACACCAACCACGGTCATGTCCACAAAAATCATCGCAAGACTGCCAGTCATTGCCAATAGCACTAGCCACCTGCGCTGCTGTACGCCGTCAGCCACTAGGTGCCCGTGGTGTCCGTGAGGCAACTGTGGCGCGTGGTGAGGTGGTGTATTGCTGCGGTCCATCGCGTTGGTGCCCCTGGGGTCATTCGGTTCTGAAGAAACTTACGGGCGTAGTCAGCGCGTGATGTCTGGCGCAGTGGGTCGAAGTGGTTCGGCACTAAATCGGCCGGATTGTGACAGGAATCGCTGTGGATTTCCAAACGTCACTTGCCGGACCAGGCTTTCCAAGTGGCCACGACGGCGCATTTCCATCTGTGCCTTGGGAACCGCAATCGGATCACTATGACCCCAATCGCCCGCAGAATTCATCCAAATGCGCTCGCTTCCGTACGTTTCAATGATGTCCACCGCGCGCTGTGGCGTGCACTTGGTGTCTGGATAGAGCGTCATGCCGCACCAGAAGCCCCGATCAAG
The DNA here is from genome assembly GCA_002737585.1 of Planctomycetaceae bacterium. Taxonomy (GTDB): domain Bacteria; phylum Planctomycetota; class Phycisphaerae; order Phycisphaerales; family SM1A02; genus UBA966. The sequence continues at coordinate 6,643 of NSIA01000097.1, forward strand.
CACGTGCTTTGCCGTGTGTTCTTCAACGTGATCAATCAACACACGTCCTGGATCAAGTTTGGGGAAGCGACGAATTGCATCCAAAATCAGCAGTGTGCCCTTTAGTTTGTCCTCCAGATGCGGAGTGTGCACCAACACCAAGAGATTGTGGTCACTGGCAAGCTGCAAGTGTGCCTCCAATATCTCCATTTCATTACGGCTGTTCTTGTTGAGGCCGATCTCACCAATCCCAAGCACATTTTCCTTCTTCAAGAAATCCGGAATGAGCGCTATCACCTCTCGAGCAAACACTGGGTCTTCAGCCTCTTTGGGATTGATGCAGAGCCACGTGTGGTGGCGGATGCCATACTGCGCTGCGCGCCGCGGTTCAGACTCGGTGAGCTGACGGAAATAGTCGAAGAAGCCTTGTGGGCTTGAACGGTCATATCCCGCCCAAAATGCCGGTTCGGTGATCGCTACACAACCTGCCCGTGCCATGTGCACGTAGTCGTCGGTGCTTCGACTCACCATGTGAACATGTGGATCGATGTACATAGTCAGTGCGCCTTTCCGATTGGATCATGGGCGCCTGTTGCACCCTTGACGTGCGCGGCGGCAATGGGTGTTGTGCTTTGGTCGCTGAAGAGTTCCAAGATGCGGCGAGTGCGTTGTGGTTGACCATCAAGCAACAGGGCGATCGCGCCGCGGTACGCGTTCATCCGAAAGTCATCAGTACCTGGTCCGGCGCGATCGATGCGGTCAAGAAATGCCGCCACATCAAGAAGGCGGGCGCGGTGCTCCATGAAATAGGCGTCGACCACCTGTGCGCGCGTCATAGAACTGTGATTCAGATTGGGCGTTGCTTCGCTCATGTCTGAAGTCTAGGGGTACGGTGGCGGATCGATCGACCACTGATCAGGCGGCTTCAAGCATCCCGGGAAGTGAGTGAAATAGCCGCGGCAAGGGTGGCTGGATCGATAGTGTGAACATCCACTGGATCTCCAATACTCCGCAGCAAAGTGATGGTGAGCCGCCCACCGAGGTGCTCACGAAACTCAGCAAGGCCTGCAAGGATTCCGTCAAGATCGGCCAGAAGCGGGTGAGTCACTGGTAGGTCAAGGGCACGTAGAACAGCAAGTACCCGACGAGCTTCCTGGCTTGACATCAGTCCGGCACACTCAGAGTAGAGCGTGTCAATAGCAACACCGATTGCGACCGCCTGACCATGTGGCAAGGCGCCGTTGGTCATCCCCTCAAGCCGGTGTGCCAACCAATGGCCAAAGTCCAATGGCCGGGCACTGTGTGTTTCAAACGGATCACCGCCTGACATGATGTGGCGGTAGTGGAGTTCTGCACTCCGGATGATCACTGGTATGGCGGCGTCCATCGACCGCAAGGTGATCGCCGCCGCATCTCTTTCAATGCGATCAAAGAATTCACGATCGCGCAGCAAGGCAATCTTGACCGCCTCGCTAAATCCACCACACCACGACCACGCTGGTGTTGACTCCAGTAATGTTGTGTCACACACCACCGCATGGGGTATGGCAAAGTTTCCAATGAAATTCTTTTTGCTACCGAGATTAATGCCGTTCTTTACAGCCATTCCTGCATCATCTTGCCCAAGAGTGGTAGTTGGTAGGCGCACCAGACGGACGCCGCGATGAGCGATTGATGCACCAAATCCAACCGCATCAAGCACGGCGCCACCGCCAATTGCCATCACATAGCTCTGTCGATCAATACGGTGCTCATCAACCGCACGCACCACGCGATCAACAACACTCATTGACTGCTTGGCTGTTTCGCCGCCTGGTACGGATTCAACCAGTGTGAGCTCAGGAAACGAATGTTGGCGCGTGGTGGTTACTTGGGAGATACCCGCTGCGTGTGCCATATACGCGCGCATATCGTCCGGCATTGACGGGTGTGCGGCTAGGACGTTGCTATCAATGAATGCCACTACACGCCGAGTTGCAGATTCGGCTGTGGTGTCTTGTGTTGATGAATCAAACACAGAGCGCAATGTTGGGTTTGTCACCGAAAAGACCCCACGCGTGAATGTCACTCGGTGCCGAAACGGCACAGAAAGTGGTGTATCAAGCGTGATGGTGCGATTGCTCTGCAGCATGGTGGTCAAGGATGGTAGGCAAAGACACCACCGAACCGCACAAAGGGATTTATTGCGGCATGGTGTGATTCATAACGGTTCATGACGGTTCATGACGACACAGCGCGGTGTGTCCTGGCACACAAACGTGCGTTGTGGTGCGTCGTAGCCATCAGGGCGCAGCGCGAACCACATGCTTTGACGCATCGCCAAGTGTCGCCATCAGGGACACCACTGCGCCACCACGAATAACCTCGATTGGCACTGCAACACCTGGCGCACATAGGCGCACAGCCCGCATCACGCGCTGGGGATTGGTGGTCTCTTCGCCGTTCACTTTGACAACAATGTCGCCCACCTGCACACCGGCGTTTGCGGCTGCGCCGCCAGGGACTACCTGGTTGACAAGTACTCCTTGACCATTGAACCCAACCTGTGCTGCGGTGCGGGCATCGAGTGGCTGCATTTGGATTCCCAAGAATCCGCGCGATGGCGCGCTTCCGGCAATGATCGACTCCACCACACTTTTCGCCATGTTTGAGGGGATCGCAAAGCTGATCCCATCAGAACCACCGCTGCGACTTTCAATGGCGGTGTTGATTCCAACCACACGACCATCCATATCAACAAGTGGTCCGCCTGAGTTTCCAGGGTTAATAGTGGCGTCTGTCTGCAGGTAACTCTCCAGTGGACTCAGGCCAACCTCTCGACCACGAGCGCTGATGATGCCGGCGGTGACGCTGTCTTTCAATCCAAATGGCGATCCAAGCGCAATGACCCAATCACCAACCTCTGCTGCGTCGCTATCGCCAAACTCAATGGCGGTCAGACCAGCAACATCAATCTTTAGCACCGCAATGTCAGTTTCTTGATCAGAACCAACCAGCGCTGCACTGGCTACCCGACCGTCGTTCAGCCGCACTTTGAACACGCCACCTGAGCGAATGACATGGTTGTTGGTGACCACATACCCCTCTTCCGCAACAATGAATCCTGTACCAACACCCATTGGGACACCCATGGGTGACCCGTGTGGATTCATGCTGCGCGGATCCATACCTGGAGGAACCATTCCGTGTGGAACCATTTGCTGTGGAACCATTTGCTGTGGAACCATCCGACCACCTTGCCGGCGCACAACCGGTTGTTCAGGGGTGACCTCGATCGAAACCACCGAAGGCCCAGCGAGTTTGGATATCGCCCGAAACGCTCGGGAAACGCTCTTGGCGTGCCCGATCGCCGCTTGATCCTCGGATGACAACTTTGCCACAGGGCCCTGCTGCTCGCCCCCTCCTGTTGGGGTAGGGGGTTCCGCCGCCACGGTGATGGCCGGGGTCATTGCGAGCGCGCCCAATACGACCGCTGACGAAATGATGTTTCGCATGGGCTCGTTACGCCCCTCAAGCAACCCTGTTCACGCAATCGGCGGGTTTGTAGGTGAGATTCGGATTATCACACACTAGTGGGGTGGGACACAGCGAACTATGACAGACCCAACAGACCAAGAAACATCTGCTCGGTGCGCCTCACTGTTCCGTCAGGCGTGAAAGAAATACGCCCGCCGCTACGCCGACGTTCAGTGAATCCACCCCAACAGCCATGGGAATTTTCACCCGCGCTGTGCACGCTGCAAGGGTGTCAACACATAGGCCGGTGAATTCCGCGCCCATGATCACTGCAATTCTGCGGGGTTGCGCCTGTGGGCGCGCAAGTTGCTCAGCCACCTCACGGAGTGTTTTTTCGCCGCCGCCAGTAGCGCCGAGCAGCGCGAATCCCTCATCATCACGGAGGTACTGAAGATCCGCGTTCCACGCATCACTGCGCGCGTAGGGCACATGCAGCGCACACCCACAACTCACCCGAAGACTCTTTCGATACAGCGGATCATGGCAGCCTGGTGAAAGGATCACGGCGTTACAACCAAACGCCGCTGCGTTTCGAAACAACTGGCCGATGTTGTCGATGTTGTTGATCTCTTCCACCACAAGAAGTAGCGCGTCTTGCCCATGCGGAGGAACAACCTCACGAACGGTACGTTGGGTTGGTCGCCGACCGACCGCCAGAAATCCGCGGTGAATGTTGAACCCCACCGTGGCATCAAGGATGTCATCTGCAACAAGTAGAACCTGTGGGTCGGGCATATGGCTACGAAACCCGCGTGCCTCATCAACCATTGCCACCGCACGCTCTGCGTGCCGATCACTGGTCAAAATGCTCAATACGTCCACACCAGCGCGCAGCATGGCTCCAATGACTACTGCGCTCTCACCAATGAACAAACCTGGCCGGCCATCAGGCCCAAGAGCATCGCGGTCGCGCACTTGCTGATACGGGGCAAGGTATGGACTGTTGATGTCAGAGATGTGATGTACAGCCATGGTGGTTTCCTAAACTACGCCAACTGAAGGCGGGTGGTCGTTGTACTCAACCTCGACAATGGCAATTGGCCAATGGGTATGGGCGCCCACATTGCGAGCAACCTTTGTTTATGGGGGCCTGTGGTTCATTTACCTAAAAATAAGCCTAAGTGGTCTGTAAATCCCTATGTGGTTTGACAACTTCGGTTTCAGTCCATCATTGTGGCGGGTTTGTCTTGGGCCAAACGGAACCCAGAGCGGTACCTTGCCATGATGACTGGCTTCATACTTATTGGTGCAATTGCAACAGTGTTGGCGGGAAACCCACCCGCGCGTCTGGTTCCACCGGCGCCACCTGAGGATCTTCCGGCTGTGCTCGCCGCTGATCCAACAAAGGACGCAGACATGGCAAAGCGGATGCTCATGGACAATGGCGTCCCAGCAGAGCTCCGAATGCGCGCGGTGAAGTCACTTGGGGCATCACCAATTCTGGTACTTCTTGACGCGATCGCAAAGTGTGGTGGTACCTGCGGTGCCACCCGAGACCTTGCTGATGTGTTGGTGTCGCTTGCTGCAGAGGCCGCGAAGGATCCCGCTGTACTTGAACGCCTCACAAAGTGTGCACAAACTCCAGAAGACCCTGCCTACACGGCCGCGCTTCGCACCATCGCCGCGATGCCCATTGAGCAACGCCCAGAGGCGCTCAAGGGAGTCACTGCGCGGCAAGTTTCCATTGGCACCATTCCTGGTGCGATGCAATACGACATCAAGGAAATCAAGACAAAGCCAGGCGAAATCCTGGAAATCACTTTGAAAAACACTGACACCATGCAGCACAATTTGCTGATCACCATGCCTGGAAAGATGAGTGAAGTGGGTGTCGCTGCGGACAAAATGGGCGACACACCTGAAGGAAAGGCGTGTCAGTTTGTACCCGACATGCCATCTGTACTGGCTGTTATGGGTTTGATTGATCCAGGTAAGTCTGGAATATTTTTCTACGTGGTTCCACAGAAGCCTGGTACCTACCAGTACGTCTGCACGGTTCCTGGACACTGGCGCATGATGAATGGGAAAATAAAGGTCGCACCGTGAGTGATGGCAGTGCCCAATCACACCATGTGGGAGTGCCTGAATCAACCTTGGCAATCTCTGTGGTTACACCAATGCACAACGAAGAGTCGTGTGTTGCTGAGTTCGTGCGCCGAACCAATGCCGCTTTGTTAACGATCGGTCGCACGTATGAAATCATCATCGTCAGTGATGGTTCCACCGACCGCACTGAAGCTTTGATTGGCGACTTGTGCTTGGAATTTCCGCGCCTCCGTGGTGTATTCCTTGCGCGCAATGGTGGCCAATGCACGGCGATGTACGCGGGAATTCAAGCAAGCGGTGGTGACATAGTGGTGGTGATGGATGGCGATCTACAACACGCCCCTGAAGAAATCCACCGCCTTGTTGAAGCCATGGACCGCGGTAACGCACTTGTCTCTGGAAGTCGCCAGGGGCGAACCGAGAGCTTGGTGCTCCGCCGCGCGCCCAGCAGACTGGCAAACTGGATGTTGCGCCGTGTCTCTGGGTGCAACGTGCGCGACATGGGGGGTTTCAAAGCCATTCAGGGCGATCTTGCGCGAAGTTTGCGTCTGCGTCCTGGGCACCACCGCCTACTTCCAGCAATCATTTGGATGCGGGGTGGCGCGGTTGAAGAAGTATTTGTCAGTGCACCGCCGCGATTTGCTGGTCGGAGTCACTATGGAATCGGTCGCTCGCTTGATGTCTTGTTTGATGTGCTGATGTTGTGGTTCCAAGGAGCGACCCACAGTCGGCCGATGTACCTCTTTGGACGCATTGGTCTGGTGGTCTTGGTTATTGATGTTGCTGCTGGATCTTGGCTTTTATGGCAACGAGTATTTCAAGCAGAACCACTGACTGAGCGCCCCATGTTCTTTGTGGTGGTGATGTTGTTCTTCGCGGCATTATTCATGCTGGCGATGGGATTTGTCCTTGAGTTACTCAGCGACGCCGTTAGTGGCATCGGTGGTGTGCGCCCGTATGTGATTCGAAAGTGCGTGGCTGGAAAGCCGCCTGTTGTCTGATTAATCGCCGGTTGCAGGGGTTTCGTTACCGTTTCCAAGCCTCCTACACTGTATTGCTCTCATGAACGCCAACGATCATCCTGATTCACAGGGTCACCCTGCAGCAGGCGCTTCGCCTGAAGCGGTTGCCCGCACCCTGGCGCGACACCCGCGCCCGCTTGGTGGAGATACAGCGCGCAATGTTGGTCCAGCACTGGTGAGTTTGACGGACATGGTGTTAAACAACAACAGCGCGCCACAACAAAGCATCATTGGTCGCAAACCAGACTGGTTGCGCGCCCGCGTTCCGGGTGGTGCTGGTTATGAGCGGCTCAAGGGAATCATCAGTGAGCACCGGCTGCATACTGTTTGCCAAGAGGCGAGCTGCCCAAACATGGGAGAGTGTTGGAGCCGTGGTACCGCCACGATCATGATCTTGGGTGATACATGCACGCGGTCGTGTGGCTTCTGTAATGTGAAGACCGGACGCCCAGGCGCTGTTGATATTGATGAACCGCGGCGGGTTGCTGAGAGTTTGGCTCTGATGAAACTAAAGCACGTAGTCATCACTAGTGTGAATCGTGATGAGTTGCCGGATGGTGGTGCGGAAATTTGGGCGGAAACAATTCGTGCTGTGCATCGCGCTTGCCCGGGCATGAGTGTTGAGTGTTTAGTTGGTGACTTTCTGGGGGATGAGCGCGCCATTCAAGTGGTGTGTGATGCTCGTCCGGAAATTCTTTCGCACAACATGGAGACGGTGTATCGCATGCACCCCGCGGTACGGCCGCAAGCGAAATATCAGCGAAGTCTTGCGGTTTTAGCACAGTTCAAGGCGAGTGGCTTGGTAACCAAGACTGGGGTCATGGTTGGTATTGGTGAGCGTGATGAAGAGGTATTGACGCTCATGGACGACATTCGCGCCGCCAGCAAGGCGGACATCCTGACCATTGGTCAGTACTTACAACCAACGCGTAATCATTTGCCGATTGACCGTTGGGTTCACCCCGATCAGTTTGCGATGTTCAAGCGCGAAGCCCTGGTGCGTGGCTTCTCTGTATGTGAGAGTGGGCCACTGGTTCGCTCGAGTTACCACGCTGAAGAGCAAGCGGACCAACTCAGTCGTGTGGTGTGATTGAAATTTAGATAAAGCGAAGACCGGCTTCGTGGTGGGTTGTGTTGCCATCGGCGTTGCGAATACTTCGTGACCAAACCACCATCACTGTCCGCTCAATCTGTTCGTCACAAGACTTGGCCGTCATAGCAACTCCGGTCATTCCCTCGGGGAGTGGTGTGTTGGTGCGCAATCGTGCCCCGGTGTTACTGAGATCCAGTGTCACGTACCGACACATGTCAGCTGGGTCGTGATGCCAGAACATCACAAACTCGCTCAAATTGTTGCGCCGGTCCATATCTCGACGCTCAATTGATTCCAAGAAAGCGTTGTCGTGGCGGACATGTGGGCGATGGCGTGGATTGTCCATGTAGGGAGTCTCCTTTTGAAACTGCACTTGTTCAAAGGTTCAACGGGACAAACTGAAGATTTGTTCGGTCTGTGCAGCCTGCAATGTCTCAAAACCACCCATATCGCAATGGTTCGGGGTGCTAAATGTGCCGGCGGGGGCGTGGAGACCGGCAAAGAAGCCCTAAGATGACACCTTATGGCTTTTGAATTTCGGCACACAGTCCTCGAAAATGGTTTGACGGTTATTGCTGAAACCAGCCCTGAGTCGCACACGGCGGCGGTTGGTTTCTTTGTGAAAACTGGCGCTCGTGATGAGCCACGGGAGCTGATGGGTGTCAGCCACTTCCTTGAGCACATGGTCTTTAAGGGGACCGAGCGCCGAACCGCCGACGATGTCAATCGTGATTTTGACCGTATTGGTTCGAGCCACAATGCTTTCACCACCGGGGAACTCACGGCGTTTCACGCCCATGTCCTTCCTGAGAAATTGATGGAGGCCACAGCCATCATCGCGGACATCCTCCGTCCATCATTGCGACAGGCAGACTTTGATGAAGAAAAAGGCGTGATCCTTGAGGAGATCGCCATGTATGACGACAACCCGTTTTGGCGACTGTGGGAGCACGCCAACGAGCGGTTCTTTGGTGCACACCCTCTTGGACATCGTGTACTTGGAACCCGCGAAACCGTGGCTGCACTCACTCGCGAGCAAATGCAGTCGTATTTCGATCGCCGCTACTGTGCATCAAACACTGTGGTGTGTGCTGCGGGTGCCCTGGACTTTGACAAGTTGGTTGAGCAAGTCCGTGCTTGTTGTGGATCATGGCAGCGCGGTGAGGTTTCCCGAACCCATCCACCTTTCCAACCACATGAAGAGCGTGTGATGGTTCCGATGAAACAGGCGAATCGGGCTTATTTGGCTTGGCTTTGCCCAGCGCCTTCCGTGCAAGATCCGCGTCGATACGCCGCGGCAATGTTGGCGCAAATCCTTGGTGATTCTGAGGGTTCGCGCTTGTATTGGGCGTTGGTAGAAACCGGAATTGCCGAAGAGGCGCAGGCGCAGTTTGATGGCCATGACGGTATTGGTGAATACGTGGTTTATGTGGCGTGCAGCCCTGACAACGTCGCCCGGGTTGATGAAATCGTTCGAACCGAACTTGAGCGTGTGTGCACGGCAATCTCTAAGAAAGAACTTGCCAATGCACGCGCAAAGATCGCGACTGCTGTGGCAATTGCTGGCGAGCGACCTGATGGACGCATGCGCCGGCTTGGTTCAGTGTGGTTGTATCGAGGCGCCTACGCATCGCTTGAAGAAGAACTAGCGCAGATTGAAAGTTTGACGGTTGAAGATCTGCTATCGGTAGCGCGTGATTTTCCACTGCGTCCAACATTGCGAGCGCAGGTTGTTCCAGAGACCGCTGTTTGTTCAGCTTGATGATTTACTGAAGACCGCCCGCATGGTGGCTGGTTCGGTTCCCAAGATGTGGCACGTGTAAGCCGCGAGTAACCGATTTGCACGATCGACAGTCACTGAAGGTGTGTTGTGTTCGGGCAACGCGCCGATGGTGGCTAAACACTCAAGCGTGGTCCGGCGCACTTTCCACCGTGGTCCATCGGTAGCTTCCCCAGGTTGAAGGATGCCACCCGAAGCGGGTGCAAACTCAAATACATCACTTGGTGCACTGCTGGTGAGTGTTGGTTTGTAGCCTGTTTCACTTAACAAGGTCCACTGAAACACCAACAATGACCCAGTGCCGTTGGGTGGTGGTTCTTCAGGCGATCGTGCCGCACCAATAGTCCGGAGAGACTCAACAAAGCAGTCAAACAACAATGGGTGGGGATCTTCTGGTTGCAGCATTCTGCCCACAAGATCCGCCATGTAGAACGCTGCTTGATTTGCTATGAGATCGGTACGCAGGCGTGGGAACACTTCTAAGAGATCCCACTCAGTCAGTGTTGCTAGGTCTCGATTGGGTTTGATGATGGCACCAAATTCACCCCGCGACAACAAGTCGACTCCGCCGTCAAATGCACCACGTTCCCGGCGAGCCCCTTTTGCAAGGCCTCGGACAACACCGAGTGAGCGCCCAAACAGGCTGACTGTTTGACTTGTTTCGCTGAAATCCCATTGGCGAATGCACACACCTTGATCGTGCGTAGTGCCCATTGTGTTAACCAGGAAGATGCGCTGCCACTGCGGCCTCTACTCGATTGCGTCCGTTCATTTTTGCCTGGTACAAAGCTGCATCGGCGGCCAACACTAAGTCTTCTGTGGTGGGTGTGTTGGGAAGAACAAGGACATCCGCAACACCAAAACTAGCAGTAATCACCATTCCTGGCACACTTGGCCAAACCTCTTGTTCGATCACCCGGCGGTATCGATCCGCTACTTCAATAGCCTCAGATCCGACGGTGTTTGGAAGAATGATGCCAAACTCTTCGCCACCCCAACGGCAAGCAATATCACTGCCACGTCCGGTTTGAAAAATACGAGCAAGTCGCTCCAGCACCTTGTCGCCGAATGGGTGCCCGCGCTCGTCATTCAGTTTCTTAAATCTATCCACGTCACACATCACCAGCGACAAAGAACGGCCGTGGCGAACAGCCTCGCCCACCTCTTGTGAGAGGCGTCGATCAAAGTAGGTTCGGTTCCAAAGCCCAGTCAGGCCATCAACTTGTGCCTTCTGTGCCAGCATCCTTACTAGCTTCTGTACGCGTAGTGCGCTGCGAACGCGCGCTTGCAGTTCCACAATTTCAAATGGTTTAGCCACGAAGTCGCTGGCGCCCATATCAAGTGCTCGCACGCGCTCTTCCATCGTTGATTGGCCTGAAATAAAGATCACCGACACATCTTGAAGGTCTGGATCGTCTTTGAACACCTGTAGGACGCCAAATCCATCCATACCTTGACCTTTGAGATCAAGTTCTATGTCAAGTAGTACGACATCGGGACGTAACTCGCGCGCCATCTTGATGCCTGTATCAGCACGGGTGGCACCAAACAGTTGAATCTCTTCGTGCTGCAGTCGGACCTGAAGCAACCGATGAATCAACACCGAGTCGTCGATTGCAAGGACCTTTGGAAATGTTGAGGACCGCTCGGTCATAAGGGAGTAGTCACTATCGTAGTTACTCGACACTTGTCGAATCGGTACGCATCATGTGTGTTGTTCATCAAGGTCGAATCCGAGCTGCTATCGCCGCCAACATCCCCACCCGGCTACGGATGACATTATCGTCATTACCCACTCTTACCGCCTGATCAATGAGGGCTGCGGCCTCACCTAATTTAGGGAACCCATAACCCCCGGCGGCTCCCTTCAATTGGTGTGCCAACATGCGAAGTTGCTCATGATTTGCCGCGGCAAGTGCCACGTGCATGGCTGCTAGGCGCTGTGGTAGTTCATGAATGAACAACGCGACAATCCCGGCCATATCCGGATCGTCAGCGAACTCACTGCGAAGCATTGATTGATCGTTGGATAGACGCATATTGACCGACCCTTAATGTCGAATTCCAATCGCGTAGTCAAACCAGCAGTTTGCGAGATTAGACAAATTTTTCATATTGATGTTCATCTTCAAGGAAATCTGACCAATACTCCTTACGATTGCTGTTTCGCACTTTCACCCCGCCGCGCGAAAGCGCTGCGAGAGGAGATTCCCGCATGATTCCACGTATGCCTCCACAGGAGGCTCGACTTGGCTTTGTCTACTCCGCTCCATTTCGCATCCAAGGCGTATCCGTCGCCGGGGAGCAGGCGGTTGTTCATGTGCCTGAGTTGGACCTGGTATTTGATATTGGACTCTGCCCCCGGCCAGTGTTGGCGTCACCCATTGTGGCTTTGAGCCACACGCACATGGACCATGTTGCTGGCTTGCCGTACTGGTTCAGCCAACGGGCATTCCAAAAGATGCCTGGCACTGCGCGGTGCTTGGTGCACCCCAAAATGGTGGAGCCGGTTCGAAGGATGATGGCTTCGTGGGTTGATCTCGAACGGCAACAAACGCCACATGAGATTATTCCAATTGAGCCAAACTCTGATTATCAATTGCGACCGAATATGTTTATCCGTGCCATTGAGGTGAGTCACACCACCCCCGCACTGGCGTTTGTGGTGATTGAGCGCCGAAGCAAGTTGCGTGATGAATTCCATGGTGTCTCACAAGAGCGCCTGCGTGAATTGCGTGGTCAGGGTATTGAAATCACCAAGACCATTGAGATTCCATTGGTTGCCTACACCGGCGATACGGAAATCGGGGACTTCTTGTTTCGTGAGGAGTTCCGTCAGGCCCAAGTGGTGATCACCGAATGCACGTTCTTTGAAGATGAGCATCGCGATCGTGCCAAGGTTGGCAAGCACATCCATGTTGAAGATTTACGGCCACTGCTAGAAGCGTGGACCGCGCGCGATGTCATCATTGGTCATGTTTCACGGCGCACATTGATCCCATTTGCGCACGAACGCATTGAGGCGATTGCTGGACCAGACCGAGCGCAGAGTGTGCACCTGTTGATGGATCACCGATCGAATCGCACGCGCCACGAAAATCAAGTAGCTGCATTTGAAAATAGTGCAGGAAATTTGAAGGCGCAGAAGGGTGAATTATCGAGCGGAACTCAGGGTGGTTCTGTTCTTGACTTGCCAACCTCAACCTCTGAAATGACCGTTGACGGAATTGATGGGCATTTGTGATCTGGCGTGATTGACGGTCGCGCCTTTGTGCTCTACAGTGCCGACGTTTGAGAGCGCGGCGTGGTGGGCAATCTCTCCGTGCGCAACAATATGGTGTTGGTTGACTCTTGATTCATGTGCGGTTGTTGCGTTTGCGCGCACACTGATCGTAAATACAGGGTTTGGTTTGAACCTTCGCGTTGTACCGTCATGGTGTCAACGAGTTATGTACGCGCCTTTGTGTGTGGTGCTTCTTTGGGAGATTTACCAGTCATGGCTGCGCGAACCACTACACACGACACAACTTCTCGCTCGACATATCTTGCGAATGCGGAAATTCGCGATCGATTGTTTGAGTATCTGCGCACGCATCATGGTGAGTTACAGCGCCATTGGTTTGACCAAATTGAGGTGGTGGCTGTTGATGGCGCGAATCTCTCGTTGTTGGTTACTGAGCCAGTGCGACTGTCGTATTTGCAGCGTTGTTGTGTTCCACAGTTCACCGAAGCTGCGTGTGTGGCAACCGGTCGCCTGATTGGGGTGCAGTTTGTTGGTGATCGAGTGACGCCTGTTGCTCACCCAACAACTTCGCTAGCGTCTAACGCTGTTGGCGCGGGGGCCACTGGAGAGGCGCTCTTTGATGAACAAATCCTGTTGTCGCCGGATTATGTATTTGAGACATTTGTGGTTGGACCAAACAATCGCCTTGGTCACGCTGCTGCACAGGCCGTAGCGCTCAAGCCTGGCCGTGCTTACAACCCATTCTTTGTGCATGGTGGCATTGGGATGGGAAAGACTCACTTGCTCCAAGCTGTGTGTCAAGAGATGCTACGGCGCGACCCAACCACTCGAATTGTTTACATCTCCTGCAGCACGTTCATGGATGTGTTCCACGAAGCGGTCCGCGCGGGACGAATGATGGAGTTTCGACACCGGTTTCGGAATGTGGACATGCTGGTGATTGATGACATTCACTTCCTCTCCAAGCACGAACAAACACAGGAAGAATTCTTTCACACATTCAATGCCTTGTACCAGGGTGGTCGGCAAATTGTGTTGAGTTCTGATGCTGCGCCTTCGGAAATTCCTGACCTTGAAGAGCGCTTGGTAAGTCGATTCAACTGTGGTTTGGTGGCGCGAATTGATCGCCCGCCATACGAGACCCGTGTCGAAATTCTCAAGTCGAAAGCTGCGCTTCATGGCATACAAATGCCTGATGATGTTCCTGCCTACATTGCGGCTCGCCTTGATTCCAACATTCGTGAGCTTGAGGGTGCACTGACGCGCCTTCGTGGCCTTTCAATGGCGAATGGTGTTCCAATCACGCTTGAATTGGCTAAGCAAGCCCTGGCTGATGGTCGTCCGGCTGATACTGCGAGTGGTTCATCGCAGCCAACTATTCAGCAGATCATTGATGCGGTGACTCGGTACTACGACATTAAACTGAGTGAACTCATGTCCAAGCGTCGGCACAAGAGTGTGGCGCTTCCAAGACAAGTGTGCATGTGGCTCGCGCGCAAACACACTCGTTTCTCGCTTGAGGAAATTGGCGGCTACTTTGGCGGCCGTGATCACACAACAGTGATGCATGCCGTGCGAACCGTGGGCGCCAAGACCCAGACCGACACGGCGTTATCTGGTGACGTCACTCGTATTGAGCAATCCCTTGAACGGCACAATAACGCGGTTTAAGTGACTGTCCACGCGCGTGGGTCGACGGTGTGGTACCTGACGATTACTGACAGCTGTTCCTGGTTGCTTGAGGGGTAATAACCGCCTGGGATTGCGTGGGGTTATGAATAACGTTGTGTGTTGATAGCACACCAATCCACACGCTTCGTTAACAGACGCGTCATGAACGTTCATGACTAGGAGTTGACAACTCAACCACAACCGGTTTTTGAGTGTATGTTCTTGTGGCGCAGTTATTTATATTCTTAGATTTTGGGTTGTCCACCAAACGTCAGGGCTCTTTACTAGGAGGAGGAATATATAAGAGCTCACTCCTTCTGAACCCTGTCGCGGTCAGGCGCGCGTCACTTTCGATCAGCGGCGCCCGTGCTATTTACGCCAGGCTGGCACGAACGACACCAGACGGTCGTACGACCACCCAGACGCGTTTCGTGAAGTGATTCCCGGCAACACACGCATGGATCGCCCGCCCGCCCATAAACGGCGTGGAGGGCTTGTGCGGTACCGGAGGCCCCAAGACCCGATCGATAATCACGCAGGGTGCTCCCACCGTGTTTGATGGCGCGGTTCAAAATGGTCCGAATTGCGAGCGCCAGCGCCGTGACACGTTTGGGTGACAACTGATCGCACCGGATGCGAGGATCGATACCCGCAATGTGCAGTGATTCATCGGCGTAGATGTTTCCGACACCAGCCACAATCGTTTGATCTAACAGGGCGACCTTGACGGCACGCGCCCCAGTCATGGCAGAGCGAAGGGCTTGTGCCTGAATCGTCAATGCATCCGGACCAAGTTCGGCATTCCAAGATTCATAGAGAGACGTTGTACTTTCATAGGCCGTCAATCCGCCAAAGCGGCGCGGGTCTCGAAAGATCAACGGTATGGATGCCAGCCGACCGGCACCTTGGCCGCGGGCGGATTTCGTTACAAGCCATGTGACATGTTGATGTGAATCGCCGGCATCACCACCAGCAATCAATTGTCCGCTCATACCAAGCTGTACGACCAAACAGCGTCCATCTGCAGCGATGATTGCCAAGCGCTTCCCGTGACGCGCAATTGATTGGACGGTCGCCCCATCTAATAGTTCCAAAGGAGTCATCCAGGCACGTTGGGTTCGCCGACCCTCACCCCGGCCATTGCCACGCGCGCGCATGTCATGTGGACCAATAGTGGTCAGCCGCAGCACATGCCCAATCAAGGCAGGCGCGATCGTACGGCGCAAAGCTTCAATTTCTGCGAGTTCCGGCAAGGTGCACAACTATACTTCCACTATGCAAGAATCCGCCCCATCGACGGTCATTCATACCCCGGCCGATGCAAAGGCAGCCACCGAGCGATTGCGTACGGCGGTGCATTCGGTCATCGTTGGTCAAGACCGGGTGATTGATGAAGTCATGATCGCGCTCGCCTGTGGCGGACATGCGCTGATCGAGGGTGTTCCTGGCCTTGCTAAAACGTTGTTGGTTTCAACACTGGCTCGGAGCATGTCCCTTGGATTCTCGCGCATTCAGTTCACGCCGGACTTGATGCCAAGCGACATGACCGGCACCGAGGTCATTGAAGAAGATCGATCAACCGGAACGCGACGCCTGCGATTTGTTCCTGGGCCAATATTTTCCAATGTCATTCTGGCTGATGAAATTAACCGCACGCCACCCAAGACCCAGAGTGCGCTCTTGGAGTCAATGCAAGAGCGACAAGTAACGGTTGGCGGGGTGAACCACCCACTGCCCGATCCGTTCTTTGTGCTGGCGACGCAAAATCCTATTGAACAAGAAGGCACCTATCCACTGCCCGAAGCGCAGCTCGATCGATTCATGCTGCAGATTCTGATTGGATATCCAACAGCGGACGAGGAGGCGGAGATCGTGCGGCGCACTACCGGCGCTGCACCCAAGCCAACCGAGCGCGTGCTCAGTGGCGAAGATGTGCGTGCCATTCAAGCATTGGTACGCGAAGTCCCAGTTGCAGATCACGTGGTGCGGTATGCGCTTCGATTAGTTCGCGCTACTCGACAGGCGCAAGATGCCACTTCATCAAACGCAGTGGTGGGTGGACAAAAATTGCGGATCATGGACTATGTCAGTTGGGGCGCAGGGCCCCGGGCCAGCCAATTCTTGGTGCTGGCCGCAAAAGCCCGCGCGCTACTTGCGGGCGCACCCACCGCGACGCCTGATGATGTGCGTGCGGTTGCGAAGCCAATTCTTCGGCACCGGCTGCAATTGAATTTCAATGCACAAGCGGATCGCATCGGGCCAGATCAGGTGATTGATGAATTGCTGCGGGAGATTCGCGTGGAAGACACCGGCGCAGCCGGCGCCAAGGAACTAGAACGCCTCGTGAAGCCCGCGGGCGCCTGAACGGAGTTCCGTGCGCGCAGAGCAGTACTTGGCACCAGAGACACTTGCCCAATTGGGACCATTCGAGCTGCGCGCGAAGCGCATCGCGGAGGGTGTCATGAGCGGAATGCATCGTTCGCCATACCAGGGCCTTGCCGTGGAGTTTGCGGAACACCGGCAGTACGTTGCTGGCGACCCCGTGCGTCACATTGATTGGAAGGTGTTTGGGCGCAGCGATAAGTTGTATCTCAAGCGATTTCAACAAGAAACCAACCTTGATATCCACATCATGGTGGATGCCTCTGCAAGCATGCGCTTCGGAACGCTTGGCAGCAAAGACGGATGGGGCGGCACACAGACTGGCAAACAATCAAACTGGACAAAGTTTGATCATGCCACGGCGGCCGCCGCTGCGATGGCGTTTCTTGGTCTTGCGCAGCGCGACCGCGTCTCTACGGAAATGTTTGGGCCAACCCTGATTGCCGCAACGCGTTGCTCCAATTCACAAGGTCACTGGCGCGCTATTGTGCAATGCTTAGCAACCCACGCTGTTGATGGTCGTGCCGACCTGCCACGCGCGGTTGATGAATTGCTCTCTCGAGGAACACATCGATCACTAGTAGTGATTGTCAGTGATTTTCTCATGCCGAAGCAACAGGTCAAAGATGCACTTGCTCGGTTGCGTCATCGTGGGCATGATGTCATCTTGGTTCGCGTTCTCGACAGAGCAGAGTTGCGATTTGATCTTGATGAGAACGCGCCCTTTGAAGGTCTTGAGGGCGAGGCGACGCTAGAAGTAGACACACGCAGTATCCGCCAGGCATATTTAGATGTACTGGCAGAGGATGAGCGCGAATTGGAAAGGCTTGCGCGTGGCTTTGGATTTGACATGATTCGCCTAGATACCCATGAGTCCGTCGGACCCGCATTGGCTGCGTTGTTGGCGCGTCGCGAAACGTTTTTACGTGGGGGCGGGCGTTGAGTCTGCTGACCTTTGCATCACCAGGATTGGCTATCGCGGCTGGTGTCGCCACGGTTGTTCCTGTGGCAATCCACTTGTTAATGCGAAGAAGGCGCAAGCCAGTTGAGTGGGCCGCTATGGACTTGTTGCGCGAAGCACTGCGCCGTGTTGAGCGCAAACGGCGCGTAGAACGTTGGCTGCTTCTTGCGGTCCGTTGCCTCTTGGTGATTTGTGCCGGCCTAGCGATAGCCGCACCGTTTATTGGATCGACCATTGCAACTACACGTATTGTTCGAACACTCATAGTGATTATTGATGATTCAGCCGCTGCAAACGAGCGTATTGGAAGCGGCACRGCATTTGATCAATCGTTGGTAACCGCACGATCAGCGATAGAGCAACTGCTTCCAGGCGATCGTGTTGCTGTTGTGCTTACATCGCGGGCGAATATTTCTAGTCGCGAGGCGGCTTCGCTTGACCATCGCGGCGCTATCCAGCGGCTGACTGGGCTTGCAGCAACAGAGTCGGCAAGTGATCTCAGTGCGGCGCTTGCGGCTGCCACAGCCATACTTGCACACGAAGAGTCCGCAGGAACACAGCAAGAAATCTTGGTTTGCAGCGCATTTCGCGCAGGATTTGTGGGTGGACTGACACCACTTCAGAGGCTTGGAAATAGCGAAACACCAGTGACTGTTCGGGCAACAACCGAACCTACACCTGACGGCATCAACCTTCGCATTACTTCTATTGAAGTTGACCGCGTAGCTGGAACAGGACCAGGGGCACCGGTTGTGTTGCGGGTGATGGTCGCCCGTGATCGTGGTGACGGCGTTCTTCGCACCACCGTTCGTGTGACCGGACCAACTTTGACCTCCCCAGTGGAGCGGCCAGTTGAACTGAGCGCTGGAGAGCGCGAACGCGCGGTGACAGTGATGCTTTCCGAGCGCCCCGGAGATCCGGCATTGGCGTTACGCCGGGCGGTGGTAGCGTCAATTTCGGCGGACGCACAGCCTGTTGATGACTCGCGCGCGACCATCCTGGCGCCCACAGATCGGTTGCGTGTGGTGGTGATTGATCGACGGACATTTGAGACCAGCGGTGCTATTGATCGGCTTCCTGCTGGTGAGTGGGTTTCTCGTGCGCTTGCCCCTGGGGATGCGGCTGCTATCGATGTGACCATGACGGATCCAGCTGCGCTTGATTCCCGCACGATTGCAGCTACTGACACCATTGTCATTGCACAACCACAACTTCTGAACAGCCAACAATGGACCTTGCTGACATCCTTTGTTACCCGCGGTGGTGTAGTAGTGGTTCTTCCAACGGCCGGTGAATTGGTTCAGGCTTGGACAACCCAGTTCACGAGTGCATTTTCTTCACCATGGAAATTGGCGCTTGAAGCACGGGACCTTTCTGCTGCAACCGCACTTGCATCAGAACAACCAAACAACTCCTATTTAGCGACACTTGGGGCGGAGTTACCACAGTTGTCACCAGCGGTTGAGGTGTTCCGCACACTTCCTATTGATGTCTCCATGGACCCCACCGCAACCCAACTATCACTCCAAGATGGGAGTCCATTTGTGGCGTCGTGGCGCCCATTCAATGCGCGGGGGATGGTGGTGCTGTTCACCAGTGCGATTGATTTGTCATGGACCACGTTGCCACTGAAACCCCTCATGGTGCCACTGTGGCAAGAATTGATCGCTGAAGGTCGGCGGCATGCATCCGCTGCACAGGTTGTTGTTGTTGGTTCACAACCAGACATTGATCGTGCCGGTGTTGTGGAACTACGACCAATTGCGCCCGATGGCGGCGCTTTGCCAGGGGCCCGCGCAATAGCTGTGGGCGCTGGTGGACGTGCTATGGCCCCAATTGAGCGCGGCGGCATGTTTGAAATGCTCGATAGTTCAGGGCGAGTTCAGGGCGTGATGGCAGCCATTGTTGATGACCGAGCAGCCTCAGTAGCACCTGTTGAACACGACCAATTGAATAAGTGGCTCAGTACTAGTGGCGAGGTGAGTTGGGTTAGGAGTGGAAACAATGACACACCACGCAATGGCATACAACCAATGTCGCCGCGGCAAACCAGCAGCATTGCCCCGCCGCTCTTTGTGGTGGCGGTGTTGTTGGCGGTGCTAGAAGCATTCCTTGCTCGTCGATTTTCATATGCCACGGGCGCTCACCCAATCACTGCTCGGCAACCAAACACTCAACAAGTAGTGAGTGGGGGTGTGTCGTGATCAATAGCACATTGGTGCGCTGGATGTTCGGTCTGCAATCGCTTCCTGTTGACGCAACAGCGGTGCGCTTTGCCTGGGAGCGCTCCATCCCTACGTCTGTTTGGTTGCTGGTGTGTGTATTGGCGCTACTGGTGGCGTGGGGCTCATATCGGAATGTGGCCATATCAACTTCAAAACGTCGGGTTTTGTGTTCGTTGCGAACATTCACGATCATATTTCTTGTAGCGCTGTTCTTAGGACCGCTACTCGAAGTTCCACAAGAGTCAATAGAGCCTGATTCGGTGATTATTTTGGCGGACAGAAGCCGTTCCATGGAAGTGGCGGACCTGAGCGATTCACTCAATGATCCCAAGTCGCGCGATGCGGCGTTGCGGGAGCTTGCTAGTAGTGAGTCACCATTCGCACTCATTGGCAATGAGCATCGGGTGTCGTGGTATGGATTTTCTGATGCCCTGACTCCATTGACACGTGCTAATGATGGAAGTGTTGCTATTGGTGACGCCATTGGTGATCAATCACTTCTTTCACGTTCGATTGAACAAGCGCTGTCACGCTCATCAGGGCGACAAGTGAGCGCGGTAGTCTTACTGACCGATGGTCGTACCACCGATCCGCCCGATCGAAATTTGATTCGTCGGCTTCAAGCAGAAGGTGTCACCGTCTCCTCGGTTGTGTTGGGTGCAGACGTAGCGGTTGGTGACACAGCAATCACCACTGTCCAAGCGCCAAAGCGTGCGTTTTCAAAGGATATTGTTCCTGTTGAAGCAATCATTGAACGGCGCGGCCCAGCGCGCGCGCGCGCTTCGCGGGTTGAGTTGGTTGATACCGCTACCGGCACAGTATTGGACTTTGCCGAACTACCAGCCGGAACCAGCGTGACGGGCGATCTCGCGCCACAACGCGATACGGTGCAATTAGTAGCAAGCCCAGTAACCACCGGCGACGCGCGCTGGGAGGTGCGTGTTTCAGACTCACTGGTAGCAAGCACAACAACTGACGGTCAACCACTACGAGATTTGTTACCCGTAAATAATCGACGCGCTGTACCGATCACCTTGGTGGATCGGCCGATGCGAGTGCTGTACATCGATGGGTATCCGCGCTGGGAATATCGCTATCTCAAGAACTTGTTGCAACGAGAACAGACCATTGAGAGTTCCGTGATGCTGCTATCCGCTGACCGTGACTTTGCTCAAGAAGGCAACACGCCAATCGCGCGGCTACCGCGGACACGCGAAGAGTTTGAGCGGTTTGACCTCATTGTGATCGGAGACATTCCTGCCACGTTCTTCACGGGCGAGCAATTGCTGGAAATGAAGCGCGCAGTAGCCGAGCGGGGTACTGGGCTTGCGTGGATCGGTGGATCAAGGAGTACTCCCCGAACGTGGCATGGCACATCAGCGGAGGAATTGCTGCCGTTTACTGGGCCGTATGAACTGGAGCGCTTGTCTGTCCCAGTCAATTTGTCACCCACACCACTCGCGGCGCGCCTTGGTGTGTTGCGGTTAGCTGATGATCCAAAGTCAGCATTTCCAGCGGAGTTACTATCGGCAGACGAGGGTTGGGCGCAGTTGGAGTGGGCGCAACGCATTCCGATTCAATCACTCAAACCCGCAAGCGAAATCCTTGCCGAGTCGGCACAGGAGATAGAGGGTGGTCATGCTCCTTTGGTGGTGGGGATGCGCTACGGAGCGGGAAATGTGTTGTATGTAGCGACGGATGAGATTTGGCGGTGGCGCAACGGTCGTGGCGAAACATATCCAGAGCGATTTTGGGTGCAACTGCTACGGTCATTGGCGCGACCATCATTGGGTATTGGTCGCGAAGAAGTACGCATTGCCATCGAGCCAGGTCGCGCAGTTGTTGGTGACACGGTACGAGTAGAGGTTGAGCTCCCTGCTGGTGCGCCGCCTGCGACGGTTGCGCTTGAAGCAATTCCTGAGGACTCACGCGGATCAGCCGTGGACATCGTTGCAATGCCTGGTTCGAACGGATTGTTTGTAGCTGCATGGTCTCCYGAGCGGGMGGGTCGTTGGAAGGTTCGCCCGCGAGATCCATCGTTGGCTGCGCGTGCTGGGGATGGCGCAATTCTTGAGGTCACCCGGAGTGACCGCGAGTTGCGCGATGCCGAGGCAGACCGGCCATTACTTGAATCACTGGCGCGCGAGACCGGCGGCCGGGTGGTTCGGCCGGCAGAAGCGGCAGCATTGGTTCGTTCACTGCCAAACAGGTCGATTCGCACAGAAAACCCACTCCGCGATCCCATTTGGAATAGCCCACTCGCACTTGCAATACTAATGTCACTTCTGGCTTCCGAATGGATTATTCGGCGAAGTGCGCGACTGATTTAAACAGCGATGAACGGTAACCCTCCAACTTCAGGAACCACCACAGCATCAACCGATGGAGTGTTGGTTGCGCTTGGAAACACGCGGTCGGCATTTCGCCGCGCCTTAGTGACCGAGCGGCTGTCACAAGCGATTGCATTTGGATTGCTTGCCGTTGTTGTAGCGGTGGTACTTGACCGACTTCTTCGCCTCCCGCCGTTCATTCGCGTCATTGAATTGGCGATGCTTGTTGGGGGCGGGATTGCTTGGTTTGTACTCAAGGTGCTACCTGCGTTTCGGTTCTCGCCATCACTGGTTGAGGTGGCGTTGTGGCTTGAGCGTGGAAGCGCATTGGCGCGCGGGAAGTTAGCGGCGGGTGCTGATTTGGCACAGACGCAGGCCAAACCAGGGAGTACCGTCAACCCACTGACCTCCATGGTGATTGATGACGCCAGGGCTATTTCTCAGAAGGCAACGCATCAACGTGTAAACCAACAGCCCGCCAAGCGTGCTGCAACAGCGGCAGGCGTGGCAATTGCCACGTTGGTGTTACTGGTGATCTTTGCGCCCGAGACATCAAAGATTGCGCTCCTTCGTTTGATGACTCCGTTTGCCGATATTCAGTGGCCAGCCCGCACTATGGTTGAGCCAGCCATGGCTTCGTTGGTTCATCCGCGTGGTGTGGCACTGTCATTGCGTGCGCAATCAGTACGCGGTGAGGCAGCTGATATGCGAGTAGAGGCGGAGTACCGGCTATTGCGCGATGGTAATGGAGAGTGGCGCAAAGTACTTCTTTCTGCTCAGCCAGATGGCGCATTTGAGCGTTTGGTGGAGACTGATGGTGAGTCGATAGAGGTGCTCTTTCGCACAGAGGACATGGAGACACTGCCGATCGTCATTCGGCTTGTTCCGCCACCAGTTGTTGAGTCAGCGCGCGCAGTTGTGACACCACCGCCGTACCTGAGCGGTAAGGTGGATGTTCGAACTATTGAGCTTGGAACAGGCACTGATCGGCGCGCTACGGTGTCGCCGCCGGTACTCACCGGATCAACTATCGCGATTGACACAGTGATGCGCGGCACAAGCGCCGTTCCAGCAGAACCATCCGTGCGTACTGTGTGGCTGACAGAAACCATCTCTCTTGTTGGAGCGGACGGAGCACAGATCACTCCACAATTCGCAGTGGATGGMACCGATCAGACACACTGGAGCATGACCTGGGTTGCTAGTGGCCGCGGTGTGTTGGAATTGAAGCCACGCGGCACCGATGGCATTCTCCCCTCAGAGCGAATTGCGTTTGAGATACCGGCGATTGATGATGCGCCGCCAGTAATCACCATTGTTGAACCCACCGCYGATGAAACCGTAACACCCGCGGCTACACCACTGGTTGTTGCAGAGGGTCGAGATGACTTTGGCGTGAAGCGATCATGGATTGACGTGTCGGTGATCCACAACGATGTACCACCGCGCCGTGTTTCAACGGTCGAAGGGTCGCAAGGAACGAGCGCACGTGTGGAAACAACCCTATTGCTTGCWGAATTTGCCGTGGAACCAGGCGACCGTGTGGTGTGTGTTGGAAATATCACTGATGCATTTGAGAACAAAGGATCACCTCGACCGGCAGTGTTGAGTTCACCCCGGGTGTTTCGGGTGATTTCCGCCAGTGAATTATCCGCGCAGGTTCGTTCGCGCCTTGGGCAAATGCGCGAGGCGGCCGGTCGATTGCGTGAGGAACAAGCCGGCATTGCTGATGCGATGAAGGATGTTGCAGAGCGAACCAAGACGAATGGCGAGGCAGCAACCGAGGCGGAGCGAGCACAAATCGCCGGGTCTGAAGGTCGAATGGCCGACCGAATCGCTGCGTTTGAGCGCTCCTTGGCAGAACTTTCATCAAAGTTAGAACGCAACAAGACGGACGGCGAAGGACTTTCGGAGACCATTCAAGAGGCAAGCGAGTTGGCACGCACCGCATCGCAGCGCTCACAAGAGGGTGCCACCGCCCTGCCAGACGCGWCACTTGTCGACAAGGCGGCTGAGCGCGCCAGTGAGTCAGAGAGTGCCCTGGCAGACCTTGAAACTGCGCTGCAGCGCGATCGAGAGACCGCGGAACTCACCCGCCGTATTGACAAACTTGCAGAACGTATTGATGTTGCAAGTAAAGACACTCGCGCGGCGGCGGAGAAGTCTGTTGGAAAGCAGCGCAACCAACTCTCGGAAGAGACCAAAGCACTGATGGATCGATCAGCGCAGGCGCAGCGCGAAGCAGCAGCAGAGGCGCGCGCGCTGGCGGAAGACCTAGGAAAGCGCGCTGACGAGATTCAAAAACAAGACAAACCCGATGAGGGCGCAGCAGAAGCGATGCGCGAGGCTCAACAGGAAGCGGACGACCGTGGTTTAGCGCGGCAACTTGAACAAGCAGCGCAACAAACCGAGCAAAATCAGATGCAAGGTGCGCAGCAATCGCAGCAGCAAGCACAGCAAGCTGTGCAGGCAATGCAGCAGGCGATGAAGAATCAAAGCAAGCGACGTA